>DATINU010000046.1:0-3281 GCA_035473955.1 Allosphingosinicella sp. | reverse complement strand
GTTCATGCGGCGGAAGGGACTAGGGTGGCCATGGCGAGCGCTCCCCGAATGACGCACAGCCCGGTGGCCTGGCTCTACCGGGCGGCCTTCCTGATCGCGCTCAGCCTCGCCTTCTGGGCGCAGCCGGCCATGGCGCAGCAGATCCTGCGCGATGCCGAGACCGAGGCGCTGCTCCGCGAAATGTCACGCCCGCTGATCCTCGCGGCCGGGCTGCAGCCGGAAAATGTGCGGATCGTCCTGATCCACGACAACGAGATCAACGCCTTCGTCGCCGGCGGCCAGATCGTCTACATCCATTCCGGCCTGATCACCTCGGCCGAGAATGCCAACGAGGTGCAGGGCGTGATCGCCCACGAGCTCGGCCACGTCACCGGCGGCCACATGATCCGGATGAACGACGGCGTCCAGCAGGCGACCGGGATCATGATCGCGACCATGCTCCTGGGCGCGGCGGCGATCGCGATGGGCGGCGGCGAGGCCGGCATGGGCATCATCGCGGCCGGGCAGCAGGCGGCGATGGGCCGCTTCCTCGCCTTCAGCCGGATTCAGGAAAACAGCGCCGATCAGGCCGGGGCCTCCTATCTTTCCCGCGCCGGAATCAGCGGCCGCGGCAGCCTCGCTTTCTTCCGCCGCCTGCAGAATCTCGAATTCCGCCTCAATATCCCGCAGGACAACGGCTATGCCCGCACCCACCCGCTGACCGGCGAGCGGATCGCGCGGCTCGAGACCGCGTATCAGGCCGATCCGGCCTGGGATCGCCGCACCGATCCCGCGCTCGAGGAGCGCTTCCAGCGGGTCCGTGCCAAATTGATGGGCTATGTCGACGAGCCCGTGCGGGTGATGCAGCGCTTTCCGGAGAGCGACCGTTCGATTCCGGGGCGCTATGCCCGGGCCTATGCCTATCACAAGGGCGCGCATCCCGAGGAATCGATGGCCGAGATCGAAGCGCTGCTCGCCGCCCGGCCGCACGATCCCTATTTCCTCGAGCTGAAGGGCCAGGTCCTGCTCGAATCCGGGCGTCCGCGCGAGGCGCTGGCGGCGCTGCGCGAATCGGTCGCGATCGCCCCCAACGAGCCGCTGATCGCCGCCCTCCTCGGCCACGCTTTGATCTCGACCGAAGATCCGGCCAATTTCGACGAGGCGAAGCAGGTGCTTCGGCGCGCCGTGGCGCGGGACAATGACAATCCCTTCGCCTGGTACCAGCTCGGCATCGTCTACGATCGCGAGGGCGACGAGGCGCGCGCCGCGCTCGCCACCGCCGAACGCTACAATCTGCAGGGCCAGCCGGGCCTCGCTTTGCCCAATGCCGAGCGGGCGATGATGGGCATCCCGGTCGGCACGCCCGACTGGATCCGCGCCCAGGACATCGCGCTGGTCTCGCGCAACGCCGCGCAGCAACGGCGGCGGAACCAGTAATGGCGGATGCGGGGGGCGCCGCCCCGGGCGGCGGCTGGAAGCTCGGGCTCGCCGCGGCCCTGCTCGGCATCCTGCTCGGCGCCGGCGCGATGCTGCTCTTCAACGGCTATTTCGTCCGCTCCTATCTGCTCGCCAATCCCGAGGTGATCCCGGAAGCGATGCAGCGGCTGCAGGAGAACCGGGCGGCCGAGGCGGTCAACCGGCATCGCGCGGCGATCGAGCGGCCCTATCACGGCGCCTGGGCGGGCGCCGCCAACGGCGACGTCGTGCTGGTCGAGTTCTTCGATTATGCCTGCAGCTTCTGCCGCGCCTCCAATCCGGATATCGAGCGGCTGTTGCGCGAGGATCCGCGCCTCAAGGTGGTCTGGCGCGAATATCCGGTGCTTGGGCCGGACAGCGAGCAGGCCGCGATCGTCAGCATGGCCGCGGCGCAGAGCGGGCGCTTCCGCCAGTTCCATGACCGGATGTTCGCCGAGGGTCCGCCGACGCCGGCGGCGATCGCGCGGACCCGCGCCGCTTTGGGCCTCGGCGAGGCCCAGCTGACCGAGGCGCACCGCGCCGAGCTGCAAAGCAACGCGACCATCGCCCGCGCGCTCGGGGCCAGCGGCACGCCGACCTTCGTGGTCGGGGAGCGCGTGTTCGACGGCGCGGTCGGCTATGACGTGCTCAAGCAGGCGATCGAGGACGCCCGCGCGGGCGGGCGCTCCTAAATCTCGCCCTTGAATCCCTGGGCGACCACATACCATTCGGACGAGCCCTTGCGGCTCGCCGGGGGCTTGGCATGCTTCACGGAGGCGAAACGGCGCTTCAATTCGGCGACCAGGTTGGCGTCGGCGCCGCCGGCCAGGACCTTGGCGACGAAGCCGCCCCCCGGCCGCAGCACCTCGACCGCGAAGTCGAGCGCGGTCTCGACCAGGCCCATCGTGCGCAGGTGATCGGTCTGCGGGTGGCCGACCGTATTGGCGGCCATGTCGGAGAGGACGAGATCGGCCGGGCCGCCCAGCGCCTCCTTCAGGAGGTCGGGCGCATCGTCCGCCATGAAGTCCATCTGCAGGATCGTCGCGCCGTCGATCGGGTCGGTCGGCAGGAGGTCGATCCCGACCACCGACGAGCCGGGCACGAGCTGGCGCACCACCTGCGCCCAGCCGCCCGGCGCGATGCCGAGATCGACGACCCGTTTCACCCCTTTCAGGAAGCCGAAGCGCTCGTCGAGCTCCAGCAATTTATAGGCGGCCCGCGAACGATAGCCTTCGGCCTTGGCGCTTTTCACATAGGGATCGTTCAATTGCCGTTCGAGCCAGCGCGTCGAGCCGATCTTGCGGCCCTTGGCGGTCTTGACGCGGGTCTTGAGGCCGCCGCTCGGACCGCGGCTCACAGCTGGTGCCCGTCGCGGGCCATCAGCGAGCGGAGGATGCCTTCGCGAATGCCGCGATCGGCGACGCCGAGCGTCTCCGCCGGCCAGATGTCCATGATCGCTTCGAGGATCGCGCAACCGGCGACGACCAGATCGGCGCGTTCGTGGCCGATGCAGGGGAAGGTGGCGCGCTCGTCATGGTCCATTCCCGAGAGCGTGGTGCTGACCCCGCGCATCGCCTCGGCGGGCATCTTGAGCCCGTCGACCGCGCGGCGGTCGTAGCTCGGCAAGGCGAGATAGACGCTGGCCAGCGTGGTGACGGGGCCGCTCGTCCCCATCAGCGGGATGTCGCGCTTGCTCGCCGGGAGCAGCTCGACGAAATGGCGGCCGTTGACGGCGCGGCGGCAGGCCTCGGTCGCGACCGAGCGGGCGAGGGAGACGCGCCGTCGCTTCAATTTCTCGGCGCAGACGGAAAGCGCGGCGACGGCGCGGTCCATCGAGGCTTCGGAAA
>DATINU010000045.1:0-3813 GCA_035473955.1 Allosphingosinicella sp. | reverse complement strand
GAGCACCCGCGGGCCCCAGCGCTTGCCGGGGCGGCGGCGGCCGAAGCGGCGCTCCAGCGCCTTGAGATCGGCGAGTAACGCGTCGGGCGGCAGAACGCTCTCCACGATCGCGACCGCATTGGCGAAGCTGCGGCCGGCCGGACCGAGCGCGGGGGTGGCGCGGATCGTCGAGACCGTGACCGGGCGAAGCTCCGCCAGCGCCGCGCGCAGCGTCTCCGCCGGAGAGCCGTGGCGGCTCCGCCGGTTCGAGCCGAGCGCGATCGCATAGCTTGTCTTCGCCATCATCGCCCGACTAGACGGTCGCGATGCTTCCCGAAAGCCCGGTCCCCGAAGCCGAAGCGCCGCGCGATTGCCCCCTCTGCCCGCGCCTCGCCGCGCTGCGCGAGGAGTTGCGGGCGAAGCATCCCGATTGGTGGAACGCGCCCGTGCCCGCCTTCGGCGATCGCGGGGCCTGGCTCGCCATCGTCGGCCTCGCGCCCGGCATGAAGGGCGCCAACCGCACCGGCCGACCGTTCACGGGTGACGATGCCGGCATATTGTTCTACCGATCGCTGCTCAAGTTCGGGTTCGCACGCGGCGCCTACGACGCTCGGATCGACGACGGCCTTATCCTCGACGGCTGCATCATCCTCAATTCGGTCAAATGCCTGCCGCCGCAGAACAAGCCGCAGCCGGCCGAGGCCGCCGCCTGTCGGCGCTTCTACCAGGCCTCGCTGGCGCTGCTGCCGAACGTGCGCGTGCTGGTCGCCCTCGGCCGGATCGCGCACGACAATGCGGTGCGCACCGCGGGGGGCAGGCTGACGGACCATCCCTTCGGTCATCTCGCCGAGCATCGCCTGCCCGATGGCCGTATCCTGATCGATAGCTATCATTGCTCGCGCTACAACCAGAATACCGGCCGGCTCACGGCCGCCATGTTCGAGGCCGTGTTCGCGCGGGCGCTCGCGATAGGGAGGGACCAATGACCATCTATGCGGTGCTGCGGCGGCCCGGCCCGGCCTTCGATCCCAGGCGTCCGATCGACGAGCAGGAAGCCTGGCCGGCCCATGCCGCGTTCATGACGGGGCTGGCGGCCGAAGGGCTGGTGCTGATGGCCGGGCCACTGATGGGCGAGGGGGCCCTGCTGATCGTCCGCGCCGGAACCGAGGAGGAGGTCGCGGCGCGGCTCGCCGACGATCCCTGGGCGGCGCTGGATCTGCTTGGCGTCGACCGGATCCTGCGCTGGGACGTGCGGATCGGCGCGCCCGCCTAGATGTCCTCGGTCAGCCGCCCGTAAAGCGCAGGCCTGCGGTCGCGGAAGAAGCCGAAGGCGGCGCGGTGGCGCTTCGCCGCCTCGAGGTCGAGTTCGGCGATAAGGACGCCCGTCTCGGTCGCGCCGAACTCGGCAAGGATCTCGCCTTGCTCATCGCAGATGAAGGAGTGGCCATAGAAATGCTGGCCGCCCTCATCGCCGATCCGGTTGGCGGCGACGATGGGGACGGCGTTGGCGACGGCGTGGCCGATCATCGCCCGGCGCCAGAGGTGGCGGGTGTCGAGCTCCGGATCCTGCGGCTCGCTGCCGATCGCGGTCGGGTAGAAGAGGATTTCGGCGCCCATCAGGGTCAACGCGCGCGCCACTTCCGGATACCATTGGTCCCAGCAAATGCCCGCGCCCAGAATCGCCGCCGGGGTCGGCCAGGTCTTGAAACCGCTATTGCCTGGGCGGAAATAGAATTTCTCCGAATAGCCGGGGCCGTCGGGGATATGGCTCTTGCGGTAGACGCCCATCACGCCGCCTCGATCGTCGATCATCGCGAGGCTGTTATAATGATGCGGCCCATCCGCCTCGAAGAAGCTGGTGGGAATGAAAATGCCGAGCTCTTCCGCGAGCGCCCGCATCGCCAGCACCGCGGGGTGCGTGTCGACCGGCCTGGCCTGCGCGAAATGCGCCTCGTCCTGCGTCCGGCAGAAATAAAGGCCCTCGAACAATTCGGGCGGCAGTGCCACCTTCGCGCCCTTGCCGGCCGCCTCCCGGACGAGAGCGGAAACGTTGGCGATATTCTCGTCCGCGTCGGCGGTGAAGGTGAGCTGGAGCGCGGCGACCTTGAGCTTCGTCATTCTGGAACCTGCTGGCTGATGCAATGGAAGCTTCCGCCGCCGACCAGAATATGGTCCGCCCTAATGCCCTTCGCAATCCGCCCCGGAAACAGCGCCTTGATCCGTTCGACCGCCGCCTCGTCGTTCGGCGCGCCATAGGTAGGCACCGCCACCGCGGCATTGCCGATGTAGAAGTTCATATAGGATGCGGGGACGACCTCGCCGTCGCGCTCGACCTTGCCCGGGGAGGGAAGGAGAACGACCTCGACCCCAAAGGCCTCCGCCCGGCGCCTGGCGTCCTGGTAAATGGCGGCATTGGGATCGTCCGCCGACGGCTCGGGAATCGCCAGCCGGTTTTCGCCGACGAAGCGGCCGAGATTGTCGACATGGCCGTCGGTATGGTCGTTGACGAGGCCCTGGCCGAGCCAGAGCAGCCGCTCGACGCCGAGCTGATCGCCGAGCCGCCGCTCGATATCGGCGCGGGTGAGACCCGGATTACGGTTCGGGTTGAGCAAACATTGCTCGGTAGTGACGGCGAGGCCGGTGCCGTCCACGTCGATCGCGCCGCCCTCCAGCACCCAGTCATGGCTGTCGCCCGCGAGACCAGCCGCGGCGGCGAGCCGCTCGCCGATGCCCTCGTCGCCGGCCATGACATATTTGCCGCCCCAGCCGTTGAAGCGGAAACGCGCGGCCCGGCGGATTTCCCCCTGCTTCAGCACGATCGGCCCCGTATCGCGCAGCCAGACGTCGCCGAACGCCGCCTCGACGATCGTCGCGAAGGGCGCGAGCTCACGCGCGATACCCGCCGACGCAGGGTCGGCAGCGACCAGCCGGACTTCCTCGCCCTTGCCACCGGCATGGATTGCCTCGGCGAAGGCCGCGACCTCCGCGCGTGCCTCCTGCAGAACGCCGGGCCATTCGATCTCATGACTGGGAAAGCCGATCCAGACGAAATCGTGCGGCGCCCATTCGGGGGGCTGGCGAAAGCTCATTGGCCGGCGCGCGAACGGTCCCGAATCGCGCGGAATTCGTCGCTGGCAAGCCAGTTCGGCCATTCCTGGCTCATCGCCAGCTCGCGGCCGACGCGGTAATAGATGCCGACGTCGGCGAGCGCCCCGGCCCAGTTCCAGGCCGGATCATATTCGTCGTTGATACCGTGATAGCGGTTGGCGCGATAGTCCTGCGCCGCGGCGCGGCCGGCCCCCGGGCCGCCGTTCACCAGATCCTCGCCGCCGCGCCCGTAGAGCATCGGCACGCCCTGCTTGGCGAGGCTGAACTGGTCGGAGCGGAAATAATAGCCGGCCTCGGGAGTGGGCTCGGCGGAGACGCGCAGACCCTGCGCCGCCGCGGCGCGGGCAAGGTAGGCGTCGAGTTCGGACTTCCCGCCGCCGATCGAAACGAAATCGCGTGCCGCCCCCGCCATGTTCAGCGAATCCATGTTGAACCCGCCGGCGGTGCGGTTCAGCGGGAAGATCGGGTTGGCGGCATAATAAGCCGAGCCGAGCAGCCCCGATTCCTCGGCGGTGACGGCAAGAAAGACGATCGAGCGTTCCGGCCGCCCCGCCCGCGCATGCGCCTCGGCGAGCGCGACGAGAGCGGAGGTGCCGCTCGCATTGTCGACGGCGCCGTTGCAGATCCGGTCCTCGCCCGTCTCGGTGCAGGTGCCGAGATGGTCCCAATGCGCGGTGTAGAGCACATATTCGTCCGGCCGGGTCGTGCCCGGCAGCACGCCGACCA
>DATINU010000044.1:0-2317 GCA_035473955.1 Allosphingosinicella sp. | reverse complement strand
CCCCCGTGTCGATTACACATAGCTTTTGAGCTGAGTCAGGTCCCTGAAGATCGAAACGATTCCAATCGACATCCCAACGAATTTCCCCAACTTTGTCAGGGTTTTGCAGAATGGCCTCGATCCCATTCTGGGTAAGTTCGCGCACAAACTGAAGTGGCGAGCAGTCGCGATGAAGAAGGTCAACGAGGATGCCCATTTTGCCGATGCCCATGGGGCGCATATCGAGCATGGGCACGGATTCCGCGGCGGAAACCATGGCTATTCTCCTAATCTCGCCGCGGCAGGTTTTACGGCCTGCGGCTAGAATGGTTGCCGTCCGGTAGGGCATGGCTGCGCGACCATCGGGCGACGGTCTTATACTGTGATAATGGCGGGCCGCCAAGCGGGCTCAACTAACGAGGCAAACCCACTGCCCGATACGCCCCTTCCAGCGTCGGTACCGCCAGCGCGGCGGCCTTCTCGCTGCCCTTCACCAGGATCGCTTCCAGTGCCGCCGGGTCACGCTCGAAATCCGCAAGCCTTGCGCGGATGGGGGTTAGGGTTTCGATCAGGAGGTCGGCCAAAGCGGGCTTGAAGGCGCCGAAGCCCTGGCCGGCGAACTCGGTGAGGACCGTGGCGGGTGTCCGGTCCGTCAGCGCCGCGTAGATGGTGACGAGGTTGCGGGCTTCGGGGCGGTCGGCCAGCTCCGCCATCGTCTCCGGCAGCGGCTCGGGGTCGGTCTTCGCCTTGCGGATCTTCTGGGCGATGAGATCGTCGCCGTCGCTCAGGTTGATGCGGCTCATGTCGCTCGGGTCGGACTTGCCCATCTTGGCGTTGCCGTCGCGCAGGGACATGATTCGGGCCGCGGTCTCGCCGATATGGGGTTCGGGGGCGGTGAACAGGTCGACGTCGAAATCGGTGTTAAACTTGAGGGCGATGTCGCGCATCAGCTCGACATGCTGCTTCTGGTCCTCGCCGACGGGGACGTGGGTGGCCTGGTAGAGCAGGACGTCGGCGGCCTGGAGGATCGGGTAGGCGAACAGGCCGACCGAGGCGCCTTCGCGGTTCTTGCCCGATTTCTCCTTGAACTGGGTCATCCGGTTCAGCCAGCCCATCCGCGCGGTGCAGGAGAGGATCCAGGCGAGCTCCGGATGGGCGGGAACGCGGGCGTGGTTGAAGAGCAAGGCCTTGTCGGGATCGATGCCGCAGGCGATCAAAGCGGCGGCCATGCCGTTGACGTTGGCGCGAAGCTCCGCCGGATCGTTGTAGACGGTGATGGCGTGGAGATCGGCGAGGAAGATCAGAATCTGGTCCGCTTCGGCCATCTCGTCCTGCAGCTTCACCCAACGCCTGATCGCGCCGAGATAATTGCCGAGGTGGAGGTTGCCGGTCGGCTGGATGCCGGAGACGACGCGTTTCTTCGGGCGCGGCACGGGGGCGTTCAAAGCTTGTCTTCCCTGTCTGGCGCCGGCTTGCGGCGGAGGAACGCCTTCAGCTCGGCGAGCGTGAAGGCGCGGGTCAAGAATACCGCCGCCGCATAGACGATGAAGCCGCCGCGGACCAGCAAGGCGAGGCCGGCGACGCGCAGCTCGAACCCTTCGGCCAGCATGGGCCGGATCAGCGGATTGATGGCGAGCAGGGCCGCGGCCATCAGCGCGGCGGCGAGCAGCAGCCGCGCCAGATGGGCGGCGAGGCTGCGATCCATGGTGAAATGGCCGCGCTTGCCCAGCGCGCGATAGAGCAGGATCACGTTCACCCAGGAGGAGATGGCGGTGGCGAGCGGCGGGCCGACATGGGCGAGCGGCATGATGAAGGCGAAGTTGAGCGCGAGGTTCACCGCGATCGCGACGAGGGCGAAGCGCAGCGGCGTCTTCATGTCCGCCCGCGCGTGGAAGGCCGGGGTCAGCACCTTGATCATGATGTAGGCGGGCAGGCCGCAGGAGAAGGCGGCGAGCGCCCAGGCGGTGGCGATCGTGTCGGCCTCCGTGAAGGCGCCATATTGCAGGAGCCCGCGGATGATCGGCTCGGCGCTGACGATCAGCGCGGCGGTGGCGGGGAGGGTGAGGAAGAGGGCGAGCTGGAGGCCCTTTTTCTGGAAGTCGATCGCGCCCGCCTCGTCGCCGCTCGAGAGCAAGCGGGCGATGGTGGGGAGGAGGACGGTGCCGAGGCCGATGCCGACGAGGCCGAGCGGAAGCTGGTTCAGCCGGTCGGCATAATAGAGGTAACTGACCGAGCCTTGCTCGAGGAAGCGGGCGGCGAGCGACGTCGAGATCACCAGGTTGAACTGGACCGCGCCAGCGCCGATCGCGGCTGGCCAGATCACTCGCAGCAACTCGCG
>DATINU010000043.1:0-1896 GCA_035473955.1 Allosphingosinicella sp. | reverse complement strand
TCGCCCGCCGGCTCGGCGCCGCGGGCGGCGAGCTGCTCGGCGATATAGTTGATGGTCAGGCGCTCGCCCTCGGTGCCGGGGGCGCGGCCCTGTGCGCATTCTCCGTTCAGCCCCTCGTCCGCCTCGAGCACGTTGTAGACGCCGTCGAACGCGGCGACGCGGCCGGCGCGCGCGGCCAGCACGATCCGCTGCAGCGCGTAGGCCAGGCCCGGCCGGCCCGGGCTCGCCGGAATGCCGAGATCGAGCGAAAGATCGTTGGTGCCGGCGATCAGCCCGGCGCTGGCCGGCGCGATCGCGGCGGCGTCGGCGACGGCGCGGGCGGTCTCGATCATCGCCAGCACCGGTCTACTCATCAAAGTCACGGCGTCGTGGACCTGCTTGGGGCTGTCCGCCTTGGCCAGCACGACGAGCTGGACCTGGCTGTGCCGGACCGCGACGATATCCTCGCCGAAATGCGGACTATCCGAGGCATTCACGCGAACCGCGACCGGGCGCGCGCCGAAACCTTCCCTCGTCGCCTCGATCATCGCCCCGCGCGCGGCCTCCTTGTCCTCGGCCTTCACCGCATCCTCGAGATCGAGGATCACCATGTCGGCGGCGAGACTCCGCGCCTTTTCGATCGCCCGGGGGTTGGACGCGGGCAGGAACAGGAGCGAGCGGCAGAGGCGAAGATTGTGATCCATGGCGCATCCGATTCTTCTTGATCGAGCCGGGTTTGTCTAGATGATAGCGGCGATAGAGCTGGGGAGAGAAGCCGTGCAAATCGTGCTGAGCGTCGTTGTCGTTCTGGTGATCCTATATCTGTTCGCCAGCGTGAAGATCGTCCGCCAAGGCTATCAATATACGATAGAATATTTCGGCCGCTTCACCACAGTCGCGCGCCCCGGCCTGAATTTCTATCCGCCCTTCTTCTACCGGATCGGCCGGCGCATCAACATGATGGAGCAGGTGCTCGACATTCCGGGCCAGGAAATCATCACCAAGGACAATGCGATGGTCGCGGTCGACGGGGTGGTGTTCTTCCAGGTGCTCGATTCGGCCAAGGCCGCATATGAGGTGAGCGACCTCTATCTTTCGATCATGCAGCTGACCACGACAAACCTGCGCACCGTCATGGGCTCGATGGACCTCGACGAGACCCTCTCCAAGCGCGACGAGATCAACGCCCGCCTGCTGGTCGTGGTCGATCAGGCGACCGAGGCCTGGGGGGTCAAGATCACCCGCGTCGAAATCAAGGACATCCGCCCGCCCGCCGACATCGTCAACGCCATGGGCCGGCAGATGAAGGCCGAACGCGAGAAGCGCGCCTTGATCCTCGAATCGGAAGGCCTGCGCGCCTCCGAGATCCTCAAGGCCGAGGGCCAGAAGCAGGGCCAGATCCTGCAGGCAGAGGGCCGCCGCGAGGCCGCCTTCCGCGACGCCGAGGCCCGCGAGCGCGCCGCCGAGGCCGAGGCCAAGGCGACTCAGCTCGTCTCCGAGGCGATCGAGCAGGGCTCCGCGCAGGCGATCAACTATTTCATCGCCCAGAAATATGTCGAGGCGATCGGCCTGTTCGCCAACTCGCCGAACAGCAAGACCATCCTCTTCCCGGTCGAGGCAACCCAGCTGATCGGCACGCTGGGCGGGATCGGCGAGCTCGCCCGTTCGGCGCTCGGCAATGACGGCGGTGGCGCTCCGCCCTCCCGCCGCGGTCCGTTCGAGGGAGGCAAGCAATGAGCTTTTTCGAGACGCTCGCCGCCCATTGGTGGTGGCTGCTCGGCGCCGCCCTGCTCGGCATCCTGGAGATTTTCCTCCCCGGTATTTTCCTGGTCTGGATCGCGGCCGCCGCCGGGGTCACCGGCGTCATCGTGGCGATCAGCGGCATCGCCTTTCCCTACCAGCTGGGCATCTTCGCCC
>DATINU010000042.1:0-2721 GCA_035473955.1 Allosphingosinicella sp. | reverse complement strand
CAATACCGCGCGCTGCGCCGCATCGCGGGCGAGCCCGTTGAGCGCCGCGAGCGAATTGGAGGGGAGGATCGTCCGCCACCAGACGATCGGATAGCCGTCATCGTCATAATGCGACGGCTTGATCATGATGAAGTCGAACTGCTTCTCCGGCATTCAGAGAGGCATAACCCACATCGAGCGCAAAGGACAGCGCGGCGCGGGCGCCGCCTGTCTCACTCGGAGAGCGGGCCGAAGCTGGGCTCGGACTTGCCGAGCCGCGCCTTGATCGCCTCGGTGAGATCGGCGCTGACCAGGGTCGCGGCGTTCCACAAGGCGACGTCGCGCAGCCCTTCCTCGATCGGGCGGCCGCGGCTGCGGTTGAAGCTCTGCTTCGCGCCCGCCACCGCGAGCGGCGATTTGGCGGCGATCGAGCGCGCCAGCGCCATCCCCGCCGCGACCGCCGCCTCGCGGTCGGGAGCGACCTGGTTCACGAGGCCGTAGCGCGCCGCTTCCTCCGCGCCCATCCGGCGGCCGGTATAGGTGAGTTCGCGCAACACGCCTTGCGGCAGCAAATAGCCGAGCCGTTGCAGCGTGCCGAGATCGGCGGTGATCGCGACATCCACCTCGGCGATCTGGAAGAAGGCATCCTGGCTCGCCACCCGCAGATCGCAGGCGCCGGCGAGATCGACGCCGGCGCCGACACAGCCGCCGTGGATCGCCGCGATCACCGGCGGCCGCGCGCCCTCCGCCGCGCTGAACGCGTCCTGCAGCCATTCGATATGCCGCAGGCGGGCTTCCGCCGCCCGGCCCGGGCAATCGGCGGGAGCGAATTGCTTCGAGGCATAGTCGAGGTCGAGCCCCGCGGTGAAATGCTTGCCCTGCCCGCTGAGCAGAATGGCGCGGACAACGGGATCGCGGCCCAGCGCACGGAAGGTGTCGCCGATCGCGGCGAACATCTCCTTGTCCATGGCGTTGAACTTGTCGGGGCGAGCCAGCTCCATATGGGCGACACCGCCTTCGATGCCGACCGCGATCCGCTCGCTTCCCATGCCTCTTCTCCGCCCCTAGAACCCGTGCATGACCAGCTTTACCGTGAACGGCCAGCCCGTCCACTACCGGATGGATTCCCGCACGCCCCTGCTCTGGGCGCTGAGGGACGCCTCCAATCTTACCGGCACTAAGTTCGGCTGCGGTACCGGCCATTGCGGCGCCTGCATGGTCCATGTCGACGGCAATGCGGTGCGTTCTTGCCGGGTCCCGATCGGCCAGCTGGAGGGCAGCTTCGTCACCACGATCGAGGGCCTGTCGCGCGATCGCTCGCATCCGATCCAGCAGGCCTTCGCGGCCGACATGGTGCCGCAATGCGGCTATTGCATTCCGGGCATCGTCATGGCCGCCGCGGCTTTGATCGACCGCAACGACAGCCCGACCGACGAGCAGATCGACGCCGCCATTCCCAATCTCTGCCGCTGCGGCATCTATCCGCGCCTCAGGGAATCGATCCGCCGCGCCGTCCGGATCAGGACCGGGCGCGAGCAGGTGGAAGGGGCGCCGCCGCCGGGCGTGACTCCGGCCGAGGCCGCCCGCGCCGTCCCGGCCTTGCGCCCGGAGCCCGAGCGCCGGCGCCGCCAGCGCCCCTAGATTCCTTTCGGCTTGCTTTCCGCCCGGTTCAGCATCCGCTCATCCGATTCGCGGCATTTGCCCGCTATCCCGGGGCGCCTCTGCCGCCGGCACGATAAGGAGTGAAGTCGATGCGTAAGGCATTGATGGGTTTGATTGCGGCGGCGACCGTTTTGACGCCGGCCGCCGCGCTCGCGCAGCGTGGCCACCGTTTCGAAAATGACAGCCCCGGCGAGCATCGCGCGGAACATGTGCAGCAGCGCAACGAAGCCCGCCAGCAACGCCAGGAACCGCGGCAGGCCCAGCCGCAGCCGCAACCCCAGCAGCAGCAGGCCGCCCAGAGCAATCGCGGCGGCGGCAGCTGGCGCGGCAATGACGGCAATCGCGGCGGTGGCGGCGACAACAACCGTGGCGGCGGCAATCGCAGCTGGCGCGGCAATGACGGCAATAACCAGGGCGGCAATCAGGGCGGCGACAACCGCAACTGGCGCGGCAATGGCGGCAACAATCAGGGCGGCGGCAACGACAACCGCGGCCGCGAGCGCCCGCCGAGCATCTATCCGCAGACCTGGCAGGGCGATCCCAACGATCCCAGGCTTCGCCGCTACCAGCAGCGCGAGCGCGAGAATTGGGACCGCGGCCAAGCCAATGAGCGTCGTGGCGACCGCAACTGGCGGGACGATAACCGCCGCGACGGCAATTGGCGCGGCAACAGTCGCGGCGGCGACTGGCGGAACGACGGTCGGGGCGGCGATCGCCGCGACTGGAACCGTAACTGGCGCAGCGACAATCGCTACGACTGGCGCGGCTGGCGGAACCGGAACCGCTCCACTTTCCGCATCGGGCCCTATTATTCGCCCTACCGGAACTGGGGCTACAACCGCTTCTCGATCGGCATCTTCCTGGAGCCGCTCTTCTACAGCGACCGCTACTGGATCGGCGACCCCTGGCAGTATCGCCTGCCGCCCGCTTATCCGGGCACGCAGTGGGTCCGCTATTATGACGACGTCCTGCTCGTGGACGTCTATTCCGGGGAAGTCCTCGACGTGATCTACGACTTCTTCTGGTGAGCCTCCGGCGGAGGGGTTGGGGCGAACAGGCCCCGGCCTCTCCGCCCCAACC
>DATINU010000041.1:0-16057 GCA_035473955.1 Allosphingosinicella sp. | reverse complement strand
GAAGGAGATCAAGAATCACGAATATCGCGTCGGCCTGACGCCCGGCTCGGTGTCCGAGCTGGTCAGCGCCGGCCATGAGGTGATCGTCGAGACCAAGGCGGGGGCCGGGATCGACTTCCCGGACCGGGCCTATACCGATGTCGGCGCGACCATCGCCGCGAACGCGGCCGAGGTCTTCGCCAAGTCCGACATGATCGTGAAGGTGAAGGAGCCGCAGGCGCAGGAGATCGCGCTGCTGGAATCGCGCCACCTGCTCTTCACCTATCTCCATCTCGCCCCCGATCCCGAACAGACGAAGGGCCTGATGGCCTCGGGCGCGACCTGCATCGCCTATGAGACGGTGACTGCGAACGACGGCTCGCTGCCGCTTCTGAAGCCGATGAGCGAGGTGGCGGGGCGGATGTCGGTCCAGGTCGGCGCACATTATCTGGAGAAGGAGCAGGGCGGCCGCGGCGTGCTGCTCGGCGGCGTGCCGGGCGTGGCGCCGGCGGTGGTCACCATCCTGGGCGGCGGCATCGCCGGGGTGAACGCGGCGCAGATGGCGGTCGGCATGCGCGCCGACGTCACCATCTACGACATTTCCAACACCCGCATGGCCGAGCTGGACATGTTCTTTTCGAGCCAGATCAAGACCGCCTACGCCTCCAAGGCCGCGATCGCCGACGCGGTGGCGCGCTCCGAGCTGGTGATCGGCGCGGTGCTGATCCCGGGCGCGGCGGCGCCGAAGCTGGTCACCCGCGACATGCTGAAGACGATGAAGCGCGGCTCCGTGCTGGTGGACATCTCGATCGATCAGGGCGGCTGCTTCGAAACCAGCCACGCCACCACCCACAGCGATCCGGTCTACGAAATCGACGGCGTGATCCATTATTGCGTGGCCAACATGCCGGGCGCGGTGGCCCGCACCTCGGCCTTCGCGCTCAACAACGCGACCTTGCCATTCGTTCTGAAGCTCGCCAGCCAAGGTGCTGAGGCAGCAATGAAAGCTGATCCGCACCTCGCCAACGGGCTCAACGTGTCCGGCGGCAAGATCCGCCACGCCGCGGTCGCCGAGGCGCTCGGCCTGCCCTTCGATCCGGCTTGACCCCAGACCCCTCATGCTGACGAACGTCAGCATCCATGAACACGGCGGATGGAGTTTCCCTTTCCATGTTCATGGATCCGGGATCAAGTCCGGGATGACGTTGAGCGGGTCCGAAGCCTAGTTCGCGGGTTCCTCCGGCGCGGCCTGTGGCTGCGCCGGAGCAGAGGGAATCTGCCCCGTCGCGCGCGCTTCGGCGATCGCCTGCAGCCGCTCCTCGATCAGCCGGCGGTAGTCGGGCGTAAGGTCCGGGCGGGCGGCGAGCCGGCGCCAGATCTGCTCGGCCCCGTCGAAATCGCCCGCCTGCGCCCGGGCCAGCCCATAGAAGAAGGGCGGCGCCGGGTGATCGGGGGCAATTTCGGCGGCGCGCTGGAAGGCGAGCTCGGCGGCCGGGCTCATCCGCCCGCCGCCATGCAACACCAGGGCATTGCCGAAGCCGACCCAGAGGCTGACGTCGCGCGGGTGACGCCGGGTCTGGCCCTGGAGCAGCTGCGCCGCGCTTAGATAATCGCCCCTTTCCTGCATGCTTTCCGCCATGCCGAGCCAGCGGCCCGCATTGTTGAAGCGGCCGAGCGTGTCCTCGCGCACCTTGGCGAACTCGCTTTCCGGCACCTGCTCCCGCACCGGCTGGCGCTTCGGCGCGCCGGGCGCTTCCGGCCGGCCCTGGAAGGAATAGCCGGCGAGCGCGAGCAGCAGCGCCGAAAGCATGAACTGCAGCGCGCCCTTGTCCCGGCGCAGGAAGAAGCCGAGGCCGAGCGCGGTCAGCGCGGCGAGGCCGATCATGGCGAGCCAGCCCATCAGGCCCTCGTCCGCCGCTTGAAGCGGCCCCGCGCCAGGAACAGGCCGAACAACACCAGGAGCAACGGCGCCAGCCAGAGCAGGGCCGTCGCCGCGCCGAACGGCGGATCGTAGGTCACCCACGGCCCGTAACGCGAGATCAGCCACTGGCGGACCTGATCGGGCGACTCGCCGGCCTGGATGCGGGTGCGGATCAACGCGCGCATGTCGCCCGCCATCTCCGCCGGGCTGTCGGCCACCGCCTCGCCCTGGCAGACCAGGCAGCGTATCTCGTCCATCAGCGCCCGCGCCTCGGCCTCCTTGGCCGGATCGGCCAGCTGCCGGTCCGCATATTCCGCCGGCGGCAGCAACGAATCGGCCAGTGCGGGGGCCGCGAAGGCGAGCATAAGGGCGGCGAGCAGCAGCCTCATCGCCGTGCCGCCTCGTAGGCAGCGACGATTTCGGCCAGATCGGCGTCCATGATCGGGCCGATATGCTGGTGGCGGATGATGCCGCGGCCGTCGATCACGAAGGTCTCCGGCACGCCCGCCGAACCGAGCGCGATCTGCACGCGCCGGTCGGTGTCCGCGCCGATCGTGCGGAAGGGATCGCCATAAGCGGCGAGGAATTGTGCGAGGTCCTGAGGCCGGTCGCGCACCGCGATGCCGTCGATCGGAATCCCGCGCCGCTTCAGCATGTCGAGCTGCGGCGCCTCGATCCGGCAGGGAATGCACCAGCTGGCGAAGATGTTGACGACATGCGGCTCGCCACGCCTCAGCGAGGCGCTGGCAAGGCCCGCGCGCCCCGGCAGGCCCGGCGGCAGATCGAAATCGGGCACGCTCTGGCCGATCATCGCCGATTCGATCGGCCTTTCCTCCTCCCACGAGAGCGGCGCAACGAAGATGCCGACCAGCACGATCATCGCCACGGCAAAGGGCGCGAGGAGCAGCAGCCGCCGCTTCAGGCCGCCCTCCCCGACTGCCTGGCCCTTGCTTGCCTGAAAAAGACCGATCAGGAATTGGGCCGCGCCGACGACGATCGCGCCATAGGCAATGACGATCACGTCGCCGCGCGCGGCCAGCGACCCGATCGTCACGGCGACGCCGACAACGAATAGCAGGCCGCCGATGATCATGTTCATGCCAAGGCCTCCGCCGGCTCGCCCCTGGTGCGCCGCTCCCTGCGCAGCCGCCCGATCAGCGAGAGGAACCCGCCGAACGCGACCATCGCGCCGCCGAGCCAGATCAGGGTGACGAACGGCTTCCACCACAGGCGGAGCTGCCAGCGCCCCTGGCCGTCCGGATTGCCGAGCGCGACGTAGAGCTGCCCGTCCCAGCGGGTGACGATCGCCGCCTCGCTGGTCGGCGAGCCGGGCGCCGAGGGGAAGAGCCGCTGTTGCGGATGGAGCGGCAGGCGGGCCCCGTCCTCCCCGCGCCAGGCGACGAGATTGGCCTGCACCGCCGTCCAGTTCGGCCCCGCCACCGGCTCGACATTGTCGAACCGGACCGCGAACGGGCCGACCCGCATGCCCTGCCCCGGCCGCGCCGCGACCAGGGTCTCCTTGGTGAAGGCGCTTTCCGAGGCCATGCCGGCAAGCGCGACGGCGATGCCCAGATGCGCGATCACCATCCCCCAGGTGAAGAGCGGCGTGCGGCGTAAATTCCGCCCCCAGAGCGGCGCGAGGCTGGCAAGGCCGATGCCGATCGCGACCGTGAGCCCGAACAGCGGCAGCCAGCCCATGCCGGGCTCAAGCAGGACGAGCGCGAGCAGCACCGCCGCGCAGAGCAAGGCCGGGATCGCGATCCGGCCGCCGAGCTTGGCGAGATCGTCCCGCCGCCAGCGCAGCAGCGGCCCGGCCCCCATGATCGCGACGAGGATCAGCGCGATCGGCCCGTTGACCGCGTTGAAATAAGGCGGCCCGACCGAGATGCGCGTCCCCATCGCTTCGGTGATCAGCGGATAGATGGTGCCGACGAAGACGAGGCCGAGGATCACCGTGATCAGCAGATTGTTGACCACCAGCGCGCCTTCGCGGCTGACGAAATCGAATTTCGAGCCTTCCTTCACCGTGCCGACGCGCAGGGCATAGAGCGCCATCGCCCCGCCGATGTAGAGGAAGAGCAAGGCGAGGATGAAAGCGCCGCGCTTGGGATCGACGGCGAAGGCGTGGACGCTGGTCAGGATGCCCGAGCGGGCCAGGAAGGTGCCGATCATCGACATCGAGAAAGCGACCACGGCGAGCATGATCGTCCAGGCGCGCAGCCCATCGCGGGTGGCGAGCACGGTGACGCTGTGCAGCAAAGCCGTCGCCGCCAGCCAGGGCATGAGCGAGGCATTCTCGACCGGATCCCAGAACCACCAGCCGCCCCAGCCGAGCTCGTAATAGGCCCAGTAGGAGCCGGCGGTGATGCCGAGCGTCAGGAAGATCCACGCCCCCAGCACCCAGGGCCGCATCGCCCGCGCGAAGGCCGGGCCGACGTCGCGGGTAACGAGGGCGCCGACCGCGAAGGAGAAGGCGATCGAGATGCCGACATAGCCGAAGTAGAGCGTCGGCGGGTGGAAGGCGAGACCCGGATCCTGGAGCAGCGGATTGAGCCCGGCGCCGTCACCGCTCGGCGGGATCGGCCCGCGCTCGAACGGATTCGAGGCGAAGAGCAGGAAGGCGTAGAAGCCGAGCCCGATCGCGGCCTGCGCGGCGAGCGTCGCGATCAGGGTGCGTTGCGGCAGCCGCCGCTCGAGCAGGGCGACCGCGGCGCCGGCGACGGCGAGCACGGTCACCCAGAGCAGCATCGAGCCTTCGTGATTGCCCCAGGCGCCGGCGAATTTGTAGAGCCAGGGCTTTTCCGAATGGCTGTTCGCCGCGACCAGCCTGACCGAAAGATCGGTGCGCAGGAACAGCCAGATCAGGGCCAGGAACGCGATCGCCGCGAGCACCCCCTGGGCGACCGCGATCGGCCGGATCGACGGCAGCAGCCCCTGTCCCTCCGGCCGGAGCGCTGCGGCGCCGAGGAGGAGCTGGAGCAGCGACAGGCACGCCGCCAGCCAGAGCGCTGCGAGGCCCGCCTCGGCGATCATTCGAGCGAGCCGCTCTTATGCTCGTTGCCGGCGGCGACGGGCGGCATGTAATTCTCGTCATGCTTGGCGAGGATCTCGCTGGCGACGAACAGGCCGTCCGCCTGGAAGCGCCCTTCCGCGAACACGCCGCTATTCTCGCGGAACAGGTCCGGCGTGATTCCGCGATAGCGGACGCGGATCGTGTTGGGCGTCTCGTCGCCGACCAGGAAATCGATCGTGACGCCGTCGCCATGGCGGTTGATCGAGCCCTGCCGGACCATCCCGCCGATCCTGACCGCCCGGTCGGCGGGCGGGCGGCCGTGCCGGACGACGTCGGCGGGCGAATAGAAGAAGGCCGCCTGGCTGCGCAAAGCCGACATGGCGAGCAGCACGGCGCCGCCGACCGCCGCCAGCGCGAGCAGGATCAGGACGAGGCGCTGGTTCTTGGGCTTCACGGCCGCTCGCTCAAGGCGGCGGCCTCGGCCTCGGCCCGCCGCATAGAGATCCAGCTGGCGAGCGTCAGCGCGACCGTCGCCAGCGCGGTCAGCGCGTAGGCACCGGTGATGAAGGGCCAGGGGTTCATGTCGCGGCCATCCGCTTCAGCCGCGCCTCGACCTTGTTGCGCGCCAGCTCGGCCCGCATCCGCATCAGCACGACCGCGCCGAACAGCAGCGAGAAGCCGAGCGCGGAAGCGAGCAGCGGCCAGAGCATCGACGCATCGATCGTCGACGAGCCGCGCACGATCGACAGGCTCTGCCCCTGGTGCAGCGTGTTCCACCAGGTCACCGAATAATGGATGATCGGCAGGTTCACCGCGCCGACCAGGCCGAAGATGGCGGTGAGGCGCCCTTCCCCGTCTTTCTCCTGCTCCGCGGCGGCCAGCGCGATATAGCCGAGATAGAGGAAGAGCATGACCAGCATCGAGGTCATCCGCCCGTCCCATTCCCAATAAGTGCCCCAGGTCGGCCGCCCCCAGAGCGCGCCGGTGACGAGGCAGAGCGCGGTGAAGACCGCGCCGGGCACGGCCAGCGCGCGGCCCGCCAGGGCGGCCAGCGGGTGACGCCAGACGAGCTGCATGACGCTGGCGATCGCGATCCCGCTCCAGCCCGCCATGCCGAGCCAGGCGGCGGGGACGTGGACGTAGAGGATGCGCACGCTCTCTCCCTGCAGCCGCTCCGCCGGCGCCGCGAACAGGCCCCAGCCGAGCGCGGCGAGGATCAGCGCCGCCCCCGCCCAGCCGAGCCAGCCGGTCAGGGGTCGCGCGATTTTGAGGAAACGGGCCGGATTCGCGTAACGGTGCATGGTCGCGGGATTGTTAGCTTAGGCTTCGCGGGCGGGGAAGCTTGTGCTTAAGGGGGCGCGTGACGGGGGTGACGCAAAACCGCCTGCTCGGCATCGCGCTCAGGATCGGGGCGGCGACCTCGTTCGGGTGCATGGCGGCGATGATCAAGCTGGGAGATCAGGCCGGGATCAGCCTGCCCGAGCTCGCCTTCTACCGCTTCGCCTTCGGCCTGCCGCCGTTGCTGGTCTGGATCGTGCTCAGCGGCAATTACGGCGCCTGGCGGACGCAGCGGCCGCTCGCCCATCTCGGCCGCGGCATGCTCGGTCTCTCCACCATGGTCACGGCCTTCGCCGCGGTCACCATGCTGCCGCTCGCCGAAGCCGCGACGATCGGCTTCGCCGCGCCGCTCTTCTCGGTCGCGCTTTCGGCGTTGGTGCTCGGCGAAAAGGTCGGGCGCTACCGCTGGAGCGCGGTCGCGGCCGGCTTTCTCGGCGTGCTGATCGTGATGCAGCCGGCGGGCACGCACCTCCCCACGCTCGGCCTTGGGCTGGCCGTGCTCGCCGCGCTCGGCACCGCGGCCGTCACCATCACGATCCGCACCATCGGCCGCACCGAAAGCACACCCACCACGGTGCTCTGGTTCACGCTCTTCTCGATGACCGCCGCGGGCCTGTTCATGCCCTTTTACGGCCAGTGGCATGACGGCCAGGGCTGGACGATCCTGGTCGCGCTCGGCCTCGCCGGCGGGATGGGCCAGCTCTTCCTGACCTCGGCGCTGCGCTACGCCCCCGTCTCCGTCGTCGTCCCGTTCGATTACACCCAGCTCCTCTGGGCGGTGCTGCTCGGCTGGTGGTTCTGGAACACGCATCCACCCGCCACGACCTGGGCCGGCGCCGCCATCATCGTCGGCAGCGGCCTCTACACGGTCTACCGCGAGCATAAACTGGGCCGCGAGAAACCGAGGGTAGAGCCGCTCTAGCCGTCCTCGTCATCCCGGCGAAGGCCGGGATCTCGTGGAGACCGCCGAGACATCCTGTCCTGAGGCCCCGGCCTCCGCCGGGGTGACGGATCAGCCCCGCCCGATGAGCCGCCGCGCCATGTCCCCGGCCACCTTGGCCGGATTGCTCCCCGTCTCCGCGCTTTCCCGCCAGATCGTCTCGAGCTTGCCCGGGATCGCCTCGATCCGCTGCCGGACCAGATCCTGGTCGCCATCTTTCAAAAACTCGGTCGAGACGTTGATGATCCCGCCCGCGTTGATCACGTAATCGGGCGCGTAGAGGATGCCGCGCGCGTGGATGCGGTCGCCGTCCTGGCTGGTGGCGAGCTGGTTGTTCGCGCCGCCGGCGACGATCGGCACGTTCAGCGCCGCGATCGACTGTTCGGAAAGGATCGCGCCGAGCGCATTGGGGCTGAGCACGTCGGCCGCGAGCGTCATGATCGCATCGGGCGCGACGACCGTGCCGCCGGTCTCGGCGGCGAGCCGCTCCGCGCGCGCCTGGTCGATATCGGTGATCGAGAGCCGCGCGCCTTCCGCCGCCGCGCGCCGCGCGACGCCGCCGGCGACGCTGCCCGCGCCCTGCAGGGCGATGTGCAGGCCGGCGAGCGAATCCTTGCCGAGCGCCCGCTTCACCGCTGCCTTGATGCCTAGGAAGACGCCGTAGCTGGTGTGCGGCCCCGGATCGCCGCCGACCGCGCCCTCGGCCACGGGGAGCCCCGCGACGAAGGGCGTCTGCTTCGAAACCGCGACCATGTCGTCGACGTTGATCCCGACATCCTCGGCCGTCACGTAGCGCCCGCAAAGCCCGTCCACCGCCTTGCCGAATGCCGCCAGCATCGCTGGCGTCTTGGCCTTCGCCTCGTCCGCCAGGATCACGGCCTTGCCGCCGCCGAGCGGCAGCCCGGCCATGGCGTTCTTGTAGCTCATGCCGCGCGACAGGCGCAGCACGTCGGCTATGGCGAGCGACGGATCGGCATAGTGCCAGAAGCGGGTGCCGCCCGCGCCGGGGCCCAAATGGGTGGAATGGACCGCGATGACTGCTTTCAGGCCGGAGTCCCGGTCGGTGATGAAATGCACGAGCTCATGCTCGTCGAAATCGGGAAAATCCCAAAGCGAGTCCATTAGGGGCGATCCTGTTCTGATGTTTTTGTTCTAGCAAAAGAAATGGGGCGACCAACGGGACTTGAACCCGCGACCCCCGGTACCACAAACCGGTGCTCTAACCAGCTGAGCTATGGTCGCCACGCATGCCTGGATGCGGGGCGCACATAGGAGGGCGGGTGGCCCAGCGTCAAGGCGCGGGATCGAGCCAGCGCGCGGCTTCTTGCGGCGTGCGCTTGTCGTCGTCGCGGTCGACCATCAGGTTCGCCGCGCGCATCCGCTCGACCGAAATCGCGCCGACCAGCGGCTCCAGCGCCGCGACGATCCGGGGATCGGTATTCGGGGCGGCGAGCAGCACCGCGTCGTAGCTCGGCAGCGCCCGGCGCGGGTCGGCGATCGTGACCAGATCGAGCGCCGCGATCCGCCCGTCCGAGGAAAAAGCGGTGATCACGTCGGCGGCGCCGCCTTCGACCGCGCGGTACATGAAGGTCGGGCTGTAGGAGCGCTGGCAGGCGAAATTGAGCCCGTAGCGCGATTGCACCGAGCGCCACTCCGGGCGGGTCAGGAATTCGAGATCGGCGCCGAGCTGGAGCCGCGGCGCGGCGCGGGCGAGATCGCCCAGCGTCCGGACCCCCAGCGCTTCGGCGCGGCCGCGGCGCATGGCGAGCGCATAGGCATTCTCGAACCCCAAAGCGCCGACCAGCTGCACGCCGTCGCGGCGGTAGAGCTCGCCGGTCAGTGTCGCCAGCATCGCCTCGGGCGACGGCGTGTCGCTGCGTTGCAGGATGTTGGTCCACAGCGTCCCCGAATAATCGACATAGACGTCGATATCCCCCGCCGCGAGCGCCTGATAGGCGACGGTGGAGCCCAGATTGTCGCGTCGCTCGATGCGGTAGCCCGCCGCCTGCAATCGCCGCTCGATCGCGCTGGCCAGAATATATTGTTCGGAGAAGTTCTTGGCGCCGATCACCACCGTCTCGCCGCCCGCGCCCCGGCTCGGGAGCAGCGCGATGCCGAGCGCGGCGACCAGCGCCAGCAGCCCAAGCCGCACCCGCCAGGGCCGCCGCCGCTTCAGCCCGGCTTCGATCAGCGCCAGCAGCCCGTCCACGCCGAGCGCCAGCGCCGCGGCGCCGGCGCAGCCGACCAGCACGCGCACCCAATTTTCGGTCTGCAGCCCGGAAAAGATCAGGTCGCCGAGGCTCGGCTGGCCGACCGTGGTGGCGAGCGTGGCCGCGCCGATCGTCCACACCGAAGCGGTGCGGATGCCGGCGAGGATCACCGGCGCGCCGAGCGGCAGTTCGATCATGCGGAGCCTTTGCCGCCCGGTCATGCCGAGCCCGTCCGCCGCCTCGATCACGCCGGGATCGATGCCCTGCAGCGCCGCCACGCCGTTCCGCACGATCGGCAGCAGCGCGTAGAGGCTGAGCGCGATCAGGGCCGGGAGGAAGCCGAGCGCGGGGATGGCCAGGCCAGTCCGCTGCCCGAGGATCAGCAGCAGCGGATAGAAGAGCGCCAGCAAGGCCAAAGCCGGCACGGTCTGGATCAGCCCCGCGAGCCCCAGCACCGGCGCTCGCACCCGCCGGCTCCGCGCCGACCAGACCGCCAGCGGCAGGCCCGCGATCACCCCGATCCCCACCGCCGCGCCGCTCAGCAGCAGATGCGACCGGGCGAGATCGGGCAACGCCGCCAGCGCTTCGGCGAAGGCCGGGCTCATAGGGCGGCCAGCCTTTCCGCCTGCCGGCGCGGCACATCCGTCATGGCGCGGACGTCCCGATCCTGGCTGGCCAGCAACGCGGCGGGCGCCCCGTCGGCGCGGATGCGGCCTTCGATCAGCACGACGATCCGGTCGGCGAGCAACAGCGCCTCGGCGATATCGTGCGTCACCATGATCGTGGTGAGCCCGAGCTGGTCGTGCAACGCACGATAGGCGCGGCCCAGCGCGTCGCGGGTCACGGGATCGAGCGCGCCGAACGGCTCGTCCATCAGCATCAGCTTCGGCCGCGCCGCCAGCGCGCGGGCGACGCCCACTCTTTGCTGCTGCCCGCCCGAAAGCTCCCTTGGATAGCGGCGGGCGAATTCGGGCGGCAACGCGACCAGCTCGAGCAGCTCTGCGGCCCGATCCTCGTCCGCGCCGGTCAGCCTCGGGACGAGGTTGATATTCTCCGCCACCGTCAAGTGCGGGAACAGCCCGATCGACTGAATCACATAGCCGATGCCGTGGCGAAGTTTCGCCACCCGCAGCTCGCGCACGTTCGCGCCGTCCAAGCTGATCGTGCCCTCGTCGGGCTCGACGAGCCGGTTGATCGATTTGAGCAACGTCGTCTTGCCCGATCCCGACGGGCCGACCAGAGCGACGAATTCCCTCGCCTCGACCGCCAGGCTGACGCCGTCCAGCGCCGCGCGGCCGCCGTGGCGCTTGGTGAGATTGTCGATGCTGAGGGCGGTCATCGCGAGGGCGTGGTGGGCGCGGCAAGGATTGAACTTGCGACCCCACCCGTGTGAAGGGTGTGCTCTACCACTGAGCTACGCGCCCACGCCCGTTTCGGCGGAAGGCGGCCCATAAACGGCAGGCCATTGGCTGTCCAGCACCGCCGCACTCCAACTCCTCCGTTCGGGCTGAGCTTGTCGAAGCCCTCTCCTTTTCTTCCTCATCAAGAAAGAAAGCCCTTCGACAAGATCAGGGCGAACGGCGGTGGGAGAGCATATGCCCTAGCCGTTGACCGCGTCCTTGAGGCCCTTGCCGGCCTTGAACTTGGGCTGGGTGGATTCCTTGATCTGCATGGGCTCGCCGGTGCGCGGATTGCGGCCCGTCGAGGCCTTGCGGCGTGAGCAGGAAAAGGTGCCGAATCCGACCAGCCGGACCTCGTCGCCGCGGCGGAGCGCGCCGGTGATCATGTCGAACACGGTTTCGACGGCACGCGAGGCATCGCCCCGGCTGAGACCGGTCGCGTCCGCGACCTGGCCGATGAGCTCTTGCTTGTTCATCCGTCCCGAACCCCTGTCTTTAAAAAGACTCGCGGCCCAAGGCCCGCGAAGCGGCGGATTAAATGCTAGGTCCGAGGCACGAGTCAAAAGGAAAGAGGCGCCTTCCTAATGAAAAACGCCCCTTTTCGGCGCAAAGTCAGTGGCGAACCGAAACCCCTGCCTCGTCTGCGCCGCCCGCGAGCTCCGCGGGTGGCACAGCGGCCAGCTCGTCGGCCTCGGTCCATTCGATCGGCACCACGGGCGTTGCCAAAGCGTGCGCCAGCACTTGGTCGACATGGGCGACCGCGATGATTTCCAGCCCTTCCTTGATGTTGGCCGGGATCTCGGCGAGATCCTTCTCATTCTCCGCGGGGATCAGCACTTTGGTGATGCCGCCGCGCAGCGCCGCCAGCAATTTCTCCTTGAGCCCGCCGATCGGCAGCACGCGCCCCCTGAGCGTCACCTCGCCGGTCATCGCCACGTCGCGCCGAACCGGAATGCCGGTCAGGGTCGAGATGATCGCGGTGACCATGCCCACGCCGGCGGAAGGCCCGTCCTTCGGCACCGCGCCCTCGGGCAGGTGGACGTGGATGTCCTTGCGGCCGAACAGGCTCGGCTTCACGCCGTAGCTTGGGCTGCGCGTCCTCACGAACGAGAAGGCGGCCTGGATCGATTCCTGCATGACGTCGCCGAGCTTGCCGGTGGTCTTGATCTGGCCCTTGCCGGGCACGGTGACCGCTTCGATGGTCAGCAATTCGCCGCCGACCTCGGTCCAGGCGAGGCCGGTGACGGCGCCGATCTGGTCTTCCTCCTCGCTCATCCCGTGGCGGAAGCGGCGGACGCCGACATAGTCGCCGACATTGTCTTCGGTGATCTCGGCCGATTCGATCTTGCCCTCGAGAATCCGGCGCAACGCCTTGCGCGCGACCTTGGCGATCTCGCGCTCGAGCGTGCGGACGCCGGCTTCGCGGGTGTAATAGCGGATCAGCGCGCGCAAGCCGTCTTCGGTCAGCGCGAACTCGCCCTCCTTCAGGCCGTGCGATTCGATCTGCTTGGGGATCAGGTGGCGCTTGGCGATCTCCACCTTCTCGTCCTCGGTATAGCCTTCGAGGCGGATGATCTCCATCCGATCGAGCAGCGGCTGCGGCATGTCCATGCTGTTCGCGGTGGTCACGAACATCACGTCCGAAAGATCGTAATCGACCTCCAGATAATGGTCCTGGAACTTGGAGTTCTGCTCCGGATCCAGCACCTCGAGCAGGGCCGAGGCGGGATCGCCCCGGAAATCCTGGCCGAGCTTGTCGATCTCGTCGAGCAGGAAGAGCGGGTTGGAGGTGCCGGCCTTCTTGACGTTGGTGACGATCTTGCCGGGCAGCGAGCCGATATAGGTGCGCCGGTGGCCGCGGATCTCGGCCTCGTCGCGCACGCCGCCGAGGCTCTGGCGGACGAACTCGCGGCCCGTGGCGCGCGCGATCGAGCGGCCGAGCGAGGTCTTGCCGACGCCGGGCGGGCCGACCAGGCAAAGGATCGGGCCCTTCAGCCGGTTGGTCCGCGCCTGGACGGCGAGATATTCGACGATCCGCTCCTTGACCTTGTCGAGCCCGTAATGGTCCTCGTCGAGAATGCGTTCCGCTTCGGCGATGTCATGTTTCAGCTTCGATTTCTTGCCCCACGGGAGGCCGAGCAGCACGTCCAGATAGTTGCGACTGACCGTTGCCTCGGCCGACATCGGCGCCATGGCGCGGAGCTTCTTCATCTCCGCATTGGCCTTGGTCTTGGCTTCCTTGCTGAGCTTGGTCCGCTCGATCTTGCGCGCCAGGTCGGCCAGCTCGTCGCCGCCGCCTTCCTCGCCTTCATTGCCGAGTTCGCGCTGGATCGCCTTCAACTGCTCGTTGAGGTAATATTCGCGCTGGGTCTTCTCCATCTGGCGCTTCACCCGGCTGCGGATCTTCTTTTCGACCTGCATGACGCCGAGCTCGCCCTCCATGAAGGCATAGGCCATTTCCAGCCGCCGCACCGGGTCCAGCTCGGCGAGCAGCGCCTGCTTGTCCGAAACCTTGATATTGACGTTGGCGGCGACCGCGTCGGCGAGCTTCGACGGCTCCTCGATCTGGCTCAGCTGCACCGCCGTCTCGGCCGGGAGCTTGCGGTTCACCTTCGAATAGTTCTCGAACTGCTCGACGACCGAGCGGATCAGGGCGGTCACCTCGGCGCCCTCGGGCTCCTTGCCCTCGATCGGCGTCACGTCGGCGCTCATGTGCGACGCCTCGGCCCGCAGCGTCGCCAGCTGGGCGCGATACTTGCCCTCGACGAGCACACGGACCGTGCCGTCGGGCAGCTTCAGCAGCTGCAGCACCGTGGCGACGACGCCGAGATCGTAGAGCGCCTCGCGGTCGGGATCGTCCTCGGCCGGGTCGAGCTGCGAGACCAGGAAAATGCTCTTGTCCGCCGCCATCGCGCTTTCCAGCGCGGCGACCGATTTGTCGCGGCCGACGAAAAGCGGCACGATCATGTGCGGAAAGACGACGATGTCGCGCAGGGGCAGGACGGGATAGGTTTCGGTCATTCTCACTCCACAGGCCGGGCCTTAAGCCGGCGCCTTGCTGTCTATATGGGGCACGGCGCGGGCGGCATCAATGCGGATGCCGTTCACGCGTCCGTAAGCGATGCTTTGCAATTGACCCCCGCCGAGGCGGGGCATAGGGATTTTCGCCTTGGCTTTCGGGGAGTTTGCCGATGTTCCGTGCCGTGTTGCTTGCCGCGCCGTTGCTCGTCGTGCCCGTCGCGCTGCCGGACGCCGCGCCGTTCGACGGCGCCGCCGTGGCCCAGGTCTCGCGCACCGGCGAGAATTGCGAGCAGCAGAACCAGCGCAACCGGCGCCGCGGCCGCGGTATCGGCGGCTTTCTCGGCAGCGTCGCGGGCGGGCGGCTCGGGCCGCTCGGCAATGCGGTCAGCTCCGTGCTCCCGGTCGGCTCGCTGCTCGGCGAGGCGGTCGCCTCGATGCTCGATTGCCAGGAGCAGCGGCAGGCCGCCGCCGCCACCGAGCAGGCCGTCGCCCGCGCCGAGCGCAGCGGCGAGGTCGGCACCAGCTCGAGCTGGCAGAGCGAGACCCGGCCCAATGTCAGCGGCACCTCCACCGTTACCGCGCTCGACACCAGCGGCGGCGACGAATGTATGAGCGTGTCCGATATCATCATCGTCGACGGTCAGGAGACGGAGGTGCCCAAGCGCATGTGCCGCCGCCCGCCGACCAACCGTTATGTCCGGGCCTAGGCCCCTGCGCGCACGCTTTCGCCGGCGCGCTGCCCTCGCCTCCTTGCTGGCGGCGCTCGCCGGCCCCGCCGCCGAGGCGCAGCGCGCGGCGCAGATGGATCCCGACAACCCCACCTGCCCGCGCAGTCCCAATTGGTCGACCAACCGGCAGATGCGCTTCACCGCGATGGATCGCCCCGGTCAGCGCCCCGTGCTGCTCGCCGAGGGGGTGATCGACGACGATCTGATTCCCCGCCTCACCGCCGCCCTCCAGAGCTTCCAGGGCGACGAGATCTGGCTGCGCTCGCCGGGCGGCAATGCGGAGATCGGCAACCAGGCGGGGCGCCTCATTCGCAGCCAGAATTTCCAGACCCGCATTCCCGAAGGCTGGGCCTGCTTTTCCGCCTGCAACTTCCTGTTCATGGGCGGCACCGTCCGCAGCGTCGATCCGGGCGGGCTCTTCATCGTCCACATGTTCACCTACACGGCCGACCGCCAGGCGATCCGCGAGGAGGTGAATGTCAGCGAAGATCGCGCGATGCGGATGATCAACGGCATCGAGCAGGGCTCGGCGATGCTGGCGAGCGAGGACAATGTCTTCCTGGTCGGCATGGGCATCCGCCCCAGCCTGCTCACCGAAGTGATGTACCGCGTCCCCGTCGCCGCCGGCCCGCAAAGCCGCGAAGTCCGCCGCTGCCTCACTCAGGCGCAGGTCCGCCAGTATAACGTCGCGACGCGGCGGCTGGACCGCTAGGCGGCGCCCAGGGTCGGAACTCGACTGAAAACGAGCGCTGTACGGGACGAGTCGTCATCCCGGACTTGATCCGGGATCCATGAACTCGGAGCTGTCGGCAAGGCGCCGGCGCATCGCCACATCCCGGCAAGGCCGTGTTCATGGATCCTGACTTTCGTCAGGATGACATTGGAATTCCCGGGAAATCTTCAGAAGCCAATTGACTGCGAAGCCTCAGGCGGCGTCCTCGGCCTTTTCTTCCGAATAGACGCGGACCGGCTCCTTGGTGCCGGCGACCACGTCGGCGTCGATCACGACCTCGTCGACCCCGTCCATGGTCGGCAGGTCGAACATCGTGTCGAGCAGGATGTTCTCCATGATCGAGCGCAGGCCCCGCGCGCCGGTCTTGCGCTCGATCGCCTTCTTGGCCGTGGCCACCAACGCGTCGTCTGTATACGTCAGCTTCACGTCCTCCATGTCGAACAGCTTCTGATACTGCTTGACGAGGGCGTTCTTCGGCTCCTGCAGGATCTTGACCAGCGCCTCGACGTCGAGATCGGTCAGCGTCGCGATCACGGGCAGGCGGCCGACGAATTCGGGGATCAGGCCGAATTTCAGCAGATCCTCCGGCTCGGTATGGCGGAGCACCTCGCCCGTCTTGCGCTCGTCCGGCGCCGCGACATGGGCGCCGAAGCCGATCGACTTGCCCTCCATCCGGTCGCCGATGATCTTCTCGAGGCCCGCGAAGGCGCCGCCGCAGATGAACAGGATGTTGGTCGTGTCGACCTGCAGGAATTCCTGCTGCGGATGCTTGCG
>DATINU010000040.1:0-4224 GCA_035473955.1 Allosphingosinicella sp. | reverse complement strand
TGCTCGGCCTCGACTTCCGGGTGATCGACACCGCCGGCTATGAAGACGAGGATCCGGACACCCTGCCCGGCCGGATGCGGGCGCAGACCACCGAGGCGGTTCGCGAGGCTGATGCAGCCCTGTTTTTGATCGACGCCCGTGCCGGGGTTACCCCGCAGGACGAAGAAATCGCGCGCTGGCTGCGGTCCGAGGCCACGCCCGTCATCCTCGCCGCCAACAAGGCCGAGGGCAAAGCGGGGGAGAACGGGATCTTGGAAGCCTTCGCGCTGGGCCTGGGCGAGGCGATCGCGCTGAGCGCGGAGCACGGCGAAGGCATTGTCGACCTGTTCGAGCATCTGCGCCCCCATGTCGAGCGCGAGGAAGAAGGGGGCAAAGCGGCGGACGAGGAGAGCGATCCGACCCTTAAGCTCGCCATCGTCGGGCGGCCCAATGCGGGCAAATCGACCCTGATCAACAAGATCATCGAGCAGGAGCGGCTGATCACGGGCCCCGAAGCGGGGATCACCCGCGATTCGATCTCGATCGACTGGGAATGGCAGGCCCCGGACGGCCAATCCCGTCCTGTCCGCCTGATCGACACGGCCGGGATGCGCAAGAAGGCGAAGGTCGAGGACAAGCTGGAGAAGCTCTCGGTCGCCGACGCCCGCCGCGCGGTCGATTTCGCCGAGGTCGTGGTGCTGCTGCTCGATGGCACGCGCGGGCTGGAGGCGCAGGACCTGCGCATCGCCGACAATGTCCTGCAAGAGGGCCGCGCGCTCGTGATCGCGGTCAACAAATGGGACGTGGCGGAGAATGCCTCCAGCCTGTTCAACGGGATCAAGGCGGCGCTGGAAGAAGGGCTGTCGCAGGCGCGCGGCGTGCCGCTGCTCACCGTCTCGGGCAAGACCGGAAAGGGGATCGATGCGCTCCTGAAGGCGGCGTTCGAGGTGCGCGACATCTGGTCGCAGCGCGTTTCGACCGGCCAGCTCAACCGCTGGTTCGAAGGCGCGGTCGAGAAGAATCCGCCCCCCGCGCCCGGCGGCAAAAGGATCAAATTGCGCTACATCACCCAGGTGAACACCCGCCCGCCGAGCTTCGTGCTGTTCGGCACGCGGGTCGATCAACTGCCCGATTCCTATCTGCGCTATCTGGTCAACGGCATCCGCAAGGAGCTCGGCTTCGGCGCGGTGCCGGTGCGGCTCCATGCCCGCGCCTCGCGCAATCCCTATAAAAAGGCCGATTGAACCGGCGCTACCGTGAAGTTCGGGCCGGTTCGTCAACGCCCTGTTTACTCGGCAGGCGTACAGCATTGCCCGTGGACAAGGAAAACATGGTGGACGAGGCCGAGGCCGCGATCGTCGATTGGGCGAAGTTCCAGCAAATGCGCACCGAGCTCGGGGCGAGCTTCGTGCGCATCCTTTCCTATTTCCGCGAGGATGGCGAGAAAGCGGTCGACAAGATCGAACAGGCGATGCACCGGGGCGATGCCGCCGCGCTCGTCCTGCCCGCCCACACGCTGAAGGCCGAGGCCCGCCAGTTCGGTGCCGAGCCGGTCGCCGCGCTTGCCGAGGAGATCGAGGAAGCCGGGCGGCGCGGGGTCGAGGGGCGCTTCTTTCCCGACAATATCCTGCCGCAGGTCGCGCAGCTGCGGCCGCTCTACCTCCGCACGATCGGCCAGCTCGATGCCGAGGCCAATCCGCTCGTCCAGCGCCGTCAGCATGGCCAGCGCGGACCCAGCAACCAGGAGTTCGGCAGGCTCTAGCCTTGCTTCGGCAGGTCATTCCCGCCTAGCCTCCCGCTATCCCGCCGGAGGCCTGTCATGCGTAAATCCGCTCTTTTCATCGCTTTTCTCTGTCTCTCGCCCGCGGCGGCCTTCGCCCAGACCGCGACGCCGTCCGGCGAGGCTGAGGTGCTCGCCCAGTTCCGCACCGGCGTCGAACGGATGCGCGCCGAGATGCTTCGCCCCGGCGAGCGGCTCGAAGGCTGGGACCACGGCGGGGCCGATCCCGACACCGCGCTGCGCGCGCTCGGCGCCGACCGCTTCTACCAGCTCAACCGCACCGTCGACGGCACCGGCGTGACCATCCTCACCGACCGGCCGATCCGCGATTTCGCGCCGGCCGCCTGGCGGGTGGTGGATAGTTACGGCGCGGCCAACGAACCGCTCGATCACCCGCAGGTCGATTTCCTGCCCTTTTCGGAGCGCTACGTGATCGCCTCGCGCTCCACCTCCTTTCGACAGAACGACGCCGGCTGCTTCCGCAACCTCAGCCACGCCTTGCTCTATGAAATCCCCAGCGCGCCGGCGACCGCCGAGGACGCGAACGTGCCGATGCTGTTTCGCATGCTGATCCTCGCCATGGACGGCCAGACCATCTGCGTGCGCATGGACGGCGATCGCGAGCATGGCTGGCGCAGCCGCTACTTCCTGCCCGACGGCCGCGCGCTGCCGACCCTGACCGACGCCAACGACCTGCTCACCATCGTCCCCGCCGCGCCGCTCGAAAGCCTGGTCCGCGCCAATCCCCCGCGGGCGACGACGACCGACTAGGCGTCGCCGGCGCGGCGCCGCATTGGCTCGAGCCGCATGCGAGAAAGGCTGCGCCAGAGCCATTCGAACGGGCCGTAGCGGAAGCGGTCGAGCCAGGGCTTCGACCAAAGCAGCATCAGCGCCCACATCCCCACCACCGGGATCCAGAGCTCGATCCGGCTGAGCGAGCCGTAGAGGCCGATCCCGTAGCCGTAGAAGAGCGTCGTCATCAGGATCGAGGTCCCGAGATAATTGGTGAAGGCGGCCCGCCCCGCCGCGGCGATCCGCGCCACCAGCGGCCCGCCGTTCCAGCTGAGGACGATGATCAAAGCGGCGATGCCGACGACCATCACCGGGCGGAAGGCGGTCGTGCCGGCGATCGAAAAGAGGAAGATGTTCTGGGTCGCGAAGCCCCATGTGACCGAAAGATAGGCGAGGAGGGCATAAACGGGGATGCCGATGCCGAGGCAGGTCATTGCCCATTTCCGGTAGCGCTCAAGCGGCCAGGTGCCGCGGAAGAAGCCCGATTTGAGCGCGGCCATGCCGAGCAGCATGTAGCCGAGCGTCTCGGCGAGAAAGAACGGCGTGCCGGTGAAGGGCTTGGCGAGATGGTCGACCAGCCGCTCATCGACGAGGCCGGCATAGGGGCCGCGATAGAGGGCGAGCTCGTCGGCCAGCGCCTGGCCGGTCGGTGCCGCGAAGCCCTCCTGCATGGAGCGCCAGGATTCGGCCTGATCGGCGGGCAGATTGGGAGTGACGCTTAGATAATAAGCCCAGTAGGCGACCGCGGCGAACAACAGGGTCTGCAGCAGCACGAGGCCGATCCCCCAACGGAGCAGCGCGCGGACCGAGAGGTTGCGGAAGAAATAGAGAATGAGGCCGGTCTGGGCATAGAGCGCGAGGATGTCGCCGAACCAGATGAAGTAGAAATGGAGGAGGCCGAAGACGAGCAGCCATAACATCCGCGCATAATGGATCCGGGCGGGCGAGAGGCCGGCAGCCTCGGCCCGCTCGATCACCAGCAGGGTGCTTGCCCCGAACAGAAAGGAGAAGAGCCCGCGCATCTTGCCGTCGAAGACGATGAAGCTGACCACCCACGAGGCAAGATCGGCGTTGCTTTCGAGGCCGTAGGCAGTCGGATTCATATAGGCGGCGAAGGGCATGGCGAAGCCGACGATGTTCATCGCCAGGATGCCCATCACCGCGACCCCGCGGACCGTGTCGAGCTGGCGGATGCGCTGCGGCGGCGTCCCGGCGGCGGCCGGATTCTCGGCCGGAACGGCGGCGGGTGCGGCGGTGCTCATTCGGTGTCCCCCTCCCGAATTCGGTTCGGAGGCGGAGATAGAGGATTTGGCCGAACGTGGAAACGCGGATTCGCGCTATCTCACGCCCTGCTGCCGGCGATAGATCCGCATCGCATCGTCCGCCCAGTCGATCTGGCGGCGGCTGCAGCCGCGATCGGCGCCCTCGCGCCGCCCGTCCCGGGCGTAGCGGACGGTGCAGCCGCGATCGAAATAGACGCTGCCGTGCCCGTCCCGGGGGCTGATCCAGAGGCGCGGCTGCCGCGGGCCGTTCCAGGGCGGGATCGTGCCCCAATCGGGGCGATCATAGCCTTGGTCGTGCCGGTAGGCGCGCATGGCGACGTCGGCACGCCCGATCTGCTCGCGCGAGCATTGACGGTCGGCGCCGTCGCGCTCGCCGCGCCGGTCGTAACG
>DATINU010000039.1:0-13188 GCA_035473955.1 Allosphingosinicella sp. | reverse complement strand
AATCCTGCAGGCGTCGACCTCCGAGGTGTACGGCGATCCCCATGTCCATCCGCAGACGGAGGAGTATTGGGGCAACGTCAACCCGACCGGCCCACGCTCCTGCTACGACGAGGGCAAGCGCTGCGCGGAAACGCTGTTCTTCGACTATCGCCGCCAGCACAATCTGAAGATCAAGGTCGCCCGGATTTTCAACACCTACGGCCCGCGCATGCACCCCAATGACGGGCGCGTGGTCAGCAACTTCATCGTCCAGGCGCTGCGCGGCGAGGACATCACCATCTACGGGGACGGCCGGCAGACGCGCAGCTTCTGCTACGTCTCCGATCTGATCGACGCGATGGTGGCGATGATGGGCACGCGCGCGGAGCTGGTCGGGCCGGTCAACATCGGCAATCCGGTCGAGTTCACCATGCTCGAGCTGGCCGAGAAAGTCGTGGCCAAGGTCGGCGGCGGCTCCAGGCTGCGCTTCGAGCCCGCGCCGCCCGACGATCCGCGCCAGCGCAAGCCCGACATAAGCCTCGCCAGGGACGAGTTCGGCTGGCAGCCGAAAGTGCCGCTGGACGAAGGGCTCGACCGCACGATCGCTTATTTCCGGACCTTGCTCGAGGCCTGACCGGTGGAAAGCGCCGTCCTGCTGATCGTGTTCAACCGGCCGCTGCCGACCAAGGCGGTGTTCGATGCTTTGCGCGAGGCGCGTCCGCCCCGGCTCTACGTCGCGGCCGACGGCGCCCGGCCGGGCCGCGCCGACGACGCCGAAAATTGCCGCGCCGTGCGCGAGCTTGTGCGCCAGGTCGATTGGCCCTGCGCCCTCCTCACCCTGTTCCGCGACGAGAATCTCGGCTGCAAACGGGGCGTTTCCGGCGCGATCGACTGGTTCTTCGAGCATGAGGAAGAGGGCATCATCCTCGAAGACGATTGCCTCCCGGTGACCGGTTTCTTCCCTTATTGCGACGAATTGCTCGCGCGGTTTCGCGACGATGCCCGGATCGCCCAGATCTGCGGTTCGACCTTCGTCCGCCCGGACGAGGACGAGCCCAGCTATCGCTACACCAAATATGCCGACATCTGGGGCTGGGCGACCTGGCGGCGTTCTTGGACCCTGCGCGACATGGAGATGAAGGACTGGCCGGCCTGGCGCGACGCCGGCGGGCTGGAACGGCTGGCGGGCAGCACGCCCGCTTTCGTCGACTATTGGACGAAGATCTTCGACGCCCAGCACGAGGGGAAAATCGACACTTGGGACTATCAATGGATGTTCACCTGCTGGCGGCATCGTCTATTGAGCGTGATGCCTTCGCGATCGCAGATCTGGAACATCGGCTGGGGCGAGGACGCCACGCATACGGTGGCGGGCGCCCCCGCTTACGTGCGACCCGCCGAAGCGCTGCGCTTTCCGCTGCGCCACAATGACGAGGTCCGGATCGATCCGGCGATCGAGCGCGAGATCGCCCGGCGGCGCTATTCGATCAGCGCGCAGACCGAAATGGGGCTGCAGCTGAAGCGCCTCCCGGTGATGGGCACGCTCGGCCTGTCCCTGGCGAAATGGTTCCGCGACAAATTGCGGCGGGCCGGCTGATGCTGCTCGCACTCACCCTCGCCATGGCCGTGCTCGCCTTCCTCGCCTGGCGCAACGGCGGCCCGCTCTTCTCGTTGACCATTGCCTGGCTCGTCTGCCTGACACCCGTCGCGATCGGGATCATCAACTACGAATATCTCGCTTATGCGACCAATCTCTACGTCTGGATGATCGGGCTGGCGGTGATCGGTTTCGTCCTCGGAACGGCGGGTGCCGCTTCGCTCAATCCGGCGCCCGCGGTCGGCCCCCAGCGCGACCACGATTGGGACGCGGATCTGGCGAAATGGCTGCCGGTCGCCAAATTCTGCCTCGTCGCCTCCGCCTTCGCGATCCTCAACACGCTGCTGAACTTCAGGGATCTCGGGATCGGCGTCGGCGATCTGGCGGTGATCCGCGAGGGCGTGATCACGGCTGAGTCGGCCAATATCTACGCCCGGCTCGCGGCGATCACGACCTGGGCCTGCTTCCTTTGCTTCGCCTTCGCCATCTATTTCCGGCACAAGCTGACGCTCGGCCAATTCGCGATGTACGCCTCGACCAGCGTCGGCATTTTCCTATCGACGCTGACCGTCGCCGGCCGCGGCTCGGTCTTTCAGTTCGTCTTGCTGACCTTATTCCTCGAGACGATGCGGGCGCGCAAGCTGCCGACCGAGGTGGCGAAGCGGCAATTCGCAACCAGGATGGCGATCCTCGCGCTTGGCGGCGCCTTCATCGTCTACGTGACCATGAATCGCTCGGCCGGCAATGACGATCTCACCACCAAGGCCGATCTCTATCTGCGCTATTTCAGCGCCTATCTGAACCCGACGCTCGAGCAGGCGCTGACCTCGGTCAGCTACGGCGTGCGGGATTTCGTTGCCGAAACCATCATCTACATCTCGCACCCGGCGCCGCTCTTCTCGGTCTTCGTCGAGATCGATTTCGGGCCGCTCGCCTGGGGCATTCACGATTTTCCCTTCGTGTTCCGGCAGTTCGAGCCGTTCTTCAACTACAGCGTGCTCGAGGTCTACAATCAGAAGACCTTCTTCCTGACGGGCCAGGGCGTGATCGGGGTGGGCTGGGTGACCTCACTCGCCAGCCTGCTGCTCGACTACGGCCCGATCGGCATGTTCATCTTCCTGTTCGGGCAGGGCTTCGCCGGTCAATGGGCATGGTCGCGGGTGCGACAGGGTCGCGGCTTCGGCTCGGTGCTCGTCGCCGTGCTGTTCATGGTGGCGGCGGTATATCTTCCATATATGCCCCTCTTCTCCGACACGAACATGTTCCTGCTTCTGGGCTTCCTCCTGGTGGTGCGCCTCACCCGGATGCGGCCGCGTTTCGTCGCCCCGAGGGTTGATCGCGCGCTGCAGGACTGAGGCATATGCTGCGCCATCTCATCAATCTCCTGCTCAGGCCGCTGCCCCCGACCCGCCTGTTCGTCCTCCGCCGCCTGTTGCTGCGCCTCGCCGGCCTCGAACTCGGCACGGGGGCCTGCGTCTGCGGTCGGGGCTGGTTTTACGGGCGCGGACGCATCCGGATCGGCGCGGACAGCTGGCTGAGCCCCGGTGTCACCGTCTATTCGCATGTCCAAGCGCCCGTCGCGATCGGCGAGGGCTGCGATATCGGCCCCGAGGTGGCGATCCTGACCGGCGGTCATGAGATCGGCGAAGGCGTGCGCCGGGGCGGCAAAGGCACCGCCGCGCCGGTCACGATCGGCGATGGCTGCTGGATCGGCGCGCGGACCACGATCCTCGGCGGGGTGACGATCGGTGCGGGCAGCGTGATCGCCGCCGGCTCGCTGGTTGCTCAGGACATAGCGGAGAATGTGCTCGCCGCGGGCGTTCCCGCGCAGGTCAAACGGACACTCAGCTGATCCGGCGGCTCTACTTTTACGGCAATGCGCTCGGCGACGGGATCCGCGCCGAGCGCGGCATCGGCAGCGACAGCCCCGCCGCGACCCGCAAGATGGTCGGCGCCTGCGCGGCGCTGCGCACCGTGGGCGTTAGGGCCGCCATCGTCAGCATGGGCCGGGGCCAGGGCGGGCGGCGAGGCGCCTTTAATGGCCGGCGCGTGGCGCGGCTCGAGGGCATTCCGATCCTCTACGGCCCAGCCTGGAATGTCCCCCTGCTCTCGCAATTGCTCAGCATGGCCTGGCTGGTGGCCGTCGCCATCCGGCTCTCCCGGCACCGGCAATGCGTTCACCTCTTCTACAACCAGCTCAATGCCTATCTGCCGGCGATCGTCTTGCTGCGGCTGCTCGACCGGCGCGCGGCCCTTGATCTCGAGGACGGGCCGGTTGCGGATCAGCCCGCACATGCCACTCGCCTCGGCAACGCCTCCCCTTCTATCTATGCGCGCCTGATCAACGGTGGCGCGTTGCTGGCCTGCTCGGCGCTGGCTGGCGGCACGGACATCAGGCCCGTCATGCCCTATTACGGCTGCCTCAGGACCGGGGCGCCAAAGCGGGGCCTTCGGGATACGGGAGAGGAGGTCCGCATATTCTATAGCGGCTATCTCGATGACGACACCGGCGTTGCGCTGTTGTCCGCGGCGGTGGGAAAGCTGCGCGCGTCGCGCGAGCCGGCGCTGAAGCGGCTGCGGATCGATGTCGCCGGCATGGGCCCCGGCCTCGCCGCGTTGGCGGATTTGGAAGGCGGCAAGAGCCCCGCGGTCCATGTTCTCGGGCGGCTCGGCGGCGAAGATTACCGCGCCCGGCTGCGGACGGCCTCGGCCGGTCTGTCGCTGAAGCTGGCCGGGGGCCCCTTTGCCCATTCCACCTTCCCATCGAAGACGGTGGAATATGCCGAACACGGCCTCGCCCTGATCGCGACCGACATTAGCGACGTGCGCGCCCTGTTCGGCGATGCCGCGCTCTATATCGAGCGCGACGATCCCGAGGAATTGGCCGCATATCTGCTCCACGCGGCGCAGCATCCGGAGACGCTGGCGAAAAGCGGGCGGGCGGCGCGCAAGCGGATCGAGGATCGGCTCTCCGAGGCGGAGAGCGGACGCGCGCTGGCCGCCTTCCTCTTTCCGGAGGGCAGCGCATGAGCCTCTCCTTCTGCTGCTGGCAGCCATTGCTGACCGCGCATCAGGCGCACACCCTGAAGGCGCTCGCCGACCGGGTCGGAGGACGCCTCGCCGCGATCAGCAGCCGGCGGGAAGACGAGGAGCGCAAGGCGCAGGGCTGGGCGCCCAATGACGACAGCGTGATCGAACCGGAAATCCTTCCCGCGGGCGGCTGGCGCCGGCGTATTCGAGAGATCCTCGACGAGGATCCCGACCGAATCCACATCTTCGGCAGCCCGTTCGAGCGGGCGCGGACCAACTATGCGCTGCTCCGCGCGCTGAAGGCCGGACGGCGGGTCTATCTGCTCGCCGAGCCGTTCTCGCGCGTCGGCGTCGGCTATTTGAGCGACAGCAGGCCCATGCTCTCTGCGATCAAGGCCCGGCTCCGCCCGTTCGTCTACCGGGTCTATGGAAAGCTGCTGCGCCAGCGGATTGCCGGGGTGTTCGCGATCTCGCCGGCCGCGGTCGAGCAATTCGCCGGGATGGGCGTGCGCGGCCCGCGCGTGCACCCGTTCGGCTATTTCGTTCCGGGCGACGCCAAAGCGACCGCAGAGGCGCCGGAGCATGCCGGCCTCCGCATCGCCTATCTGGGCTCCTTCATCGCCCGGAAGGGGGTCCGGACCTTGCTCGACGCCATGGCCTCACCAGCGGTCCAGGCGACCGGTGCGACGCTCGACCTGTTCGGGCCCGCGGGTCTCGATACCGGGAGTTCGGACGCCTCCTCCTATCGGGGCCAGCTTCCGTTCGGACAGGTGCAGCAGACGCTGTCCGGTTACGATCTGCTCGTCGTCCCGAGCCTCTATGACGGCTGGGCAGTGGTCGTGAACGAGGCCGTGATGGCCGGCGTGCCCGTGCTGGCGAGCGACTCGGTCGGCGCCGCCGCCATGCTGCGCAAATGGGGCTGCGGCGACACGTTCGAGGCCGGGGACGCGGACGACCTCGCCCGCAAGCTGGCCGGCCTTGCCGCCGATCCGCCGGTCCTGGCCCGCTACCGCGCCGCGACCGCCACGCTGGCGCCTTTGCTCGAACCGGGCGTCGCGGCGGGCTATCTCCTCGCTTGCATCGAAGCGGACCTGGCCGGCCGGCCGGCGCCGGCCACGCCCTGGTATTGAAGGCCATGACCGCCGTCGATGTCAGCGCCAGCAACATCAGCGGCTTTGGTGCGGTCCAGCTGGTGGGCTCGCTCCTGCCCGCGCTCGAAGCGAACCCAGGCGCCACGATTGGCACGCTGATCCTGCCCGAACGCGGCCCGATCGCAGCCTACACGCGGCGAAGCGCGGGCCCGGTGCGCCGCTACCGCCGCCACCTGCCCAACGCTTTGTCGCGCATCCTCGAATGCCTCTGGCTCGGGCGGCGGCTGAGCGATGGGCCGCCCCTGCTCGTGCTCGGCGATTTGCCGCTCCGCCGACGGGGTCGCCAGGTGGTGCTCATTCACACCGCCCACCTCATCCCGGGCGCCACGACGAGTTCATGGCTTGCATCGGTCAAATATGCGGTCAGCCGTTGCCTCTTCCGGCTCAACATCGGCTTCGTCTCGCACGCGATCGTGCAGAGCGAGGCGATGCGGCACGCGCTGGAGGCGGCCTATCCCCGCCTCGCCGGCCGCGTCGCCGTCATCCCCCAGCCGCCGCCGGAATGGCTGCTCGGTGCCCCCTGCCGCGAGCCCCGCGCCAATGACGGCGCGCTTCGCCTCTTCTATCCGGCGGCCGGCTATCCGCATAAGAACCACGCCCTGCTCCACGCCTTCGTCCGGGAAGGGCGGCATGATCCGTGGGGTGCGAGCTTCGATCTGACGATCGGCGGCGCGGCGGAAGGCGCGATCCGGGGCTGGGGCACGCTTGCGCCGGAGAGCATGCTGGCCCGCTATGCCGAAGCCGACGCCTTGGTCTTTCCCTCCCTCGCCGAAAGCTACGGTCTGCCGCTGGTCGAGGCGATGTATCTCGGTCTCCCCATCGTCTGCGCCGACCGTCCCTATGCGCGAAGCTTGTGCGGCGACGATGCGCTCTATTTCGACCCGCGCTCGACGGAGTCGCTCGCGGCGGCGCTGGCCGAGCTCAAGGCGCGTCTCGGAACGGGTTGGCGGCCCGACTGGTCGGACCGGCTCGGCGCGGTTCCAAAAGACTGGGGTGAAGTCGCGGCGCGGATGCTGGCCCTGTGCGGCGACGATGCGCCTAGCGGCCGCTGAGCCGCAGATCGTCGACCCAGAACTGGATCCTGCCGCCGCCGCTGCGGTCGAGGTTGAGCGAGAGCCAGGGGGCCCGGCAGCCGGCCGGAACCGTGAACTCGGCGTTGAATGCGCCGCCATTGCCGGCCAGCGGCGTCGCCGGCGAAAGCACCGGCGTCGCGGCCTCGCCGCAGGCGATGCCGATCGCGAGCTGCCAGTCGCCCTCCCGCTCGACCACGCCGAAGCGTCCGGCGAGGCGGTAGCGGCCGGGCCGGAGCAGCAACAGCTTGCGGGCGACGCTGCCATCGACCGCCTGCTCGGCGCTGACATTGAGCGCCGGATTGTCGGCGGCGGCGCCGACCGGCGCGCCGCGGAAGGCGACGTCCTGCGCCAGCGTCCAGCCGAACGGGGGCAGGTCCTCGCTGCGCGTGAAGCCGCCGTCCAGCTGCCGCTCGATATCGTTCGGGTTCCATTGCGGATCGATCAGCCGGTAGAGCCGGCCCGCGACATCGAGCCGGCCATGTTCGATCAGGCGGCCGCTAATCCCCTGGACCATGTCGGCGGGCGGCGTCGAGCCGCGCCGCGCGAGCAGCATGATCACCTTGGCGGCATCGACCGGATCGCGGGCATTGGTGCTGGCATAGCGCAGGAACGCCTCTTCCCACGGCTCGCCGAAGGCGCGGTTGGCGATCGGCGCGACCAGATAATCCTCGGCCAGCGCGCCCGTCAGCACCGGGAAGAGCAGTTCGCGGGCGCCCGGCGAAACCCGCAGCACGATTCGGAAATGCTCGAGCGCGCCGGGGATGTCGTTGCGCTGGACCTGCTGCTCAAGCAGCCACAATTGGGTCGGCACATCGCGCCGCGAGACGCCTTCCGAATATTCGAACAGGCGCGCCGCCAGCCGCTCGTCCCGCCGGGTGAGCGCCTGCAGGGCGAGCACGCGCGAGGCGACGGCGAGGGTCGGATTGCGGCGCAGCGCCGTCAAGGCGTGGGCGGCGGGCCCGTCGAACGTCCGGGCCCGCGGATTTCCCAGGATCATCGCATCGGCGGTCCGCGCCTCGGCGACGGCGCTGGGCCAGAAGCCGAGCGCGAGGCTCGGCGCCGCCGAAGCGAACGTGTTGGCGGCCGTCACCGCGATCGACAGGTAGCCGAGCAAAGCCGCGGCGAGGCAGACGAGGATCTGATAGGCTCGGCGTGGCATCTGGCCTCAGGCTCCCCCCGATTGCGGCGTCTTACGTGTCGCGATCGGAACCATAGCCATAGCCATAGTCATAGCCATAACCATAGCCGGCCTTCTTGCTCTCGAACTTGGTCAGCACCGCGCCGAGCACGCGCGCATTGGAATTGCGCAGCCGGTTGAGCGCGACATTCGCCGCGCGCGACTGGACGCCGTAGGATTCGACCACATAGACGACGCCGTCGAGCTTGCTGGCGAGCAGCGGCGCGTCGGCAAGGCCGAGCATCGGCGGCGCATCGATGATGACATGATCGAAATTGCCGCGCAGGTCGGCAAGCATCCGGTCGAAGCCCGATCCCGAGAGGAGATCGGCGGCGTTTGGCGGGTGCGGGCCGGCCGAGACCGCATAGACGCCGTCGAGCTTGGTCTTCTGGGCGACCGCATCCCAGCGCTCGTTGCCGGACAGGACGTTGCTCAGGCCCTTTTCGTTGGAAAGGCCGAGCCGGGCGTGCAGCGAGGGTGAGCGCATGTCCGAATCGACGATGACGACCTTCAGTCCCTGGCGCGAGAGGATCGTCGCCAGCGCCAGCGCCGTGGTCGATTTGCCCTCGCCGGCGCGCGTGCTTGTGATCAGCAGCGAGCGCGGCACGCCGTGTGCGGTGGTGAACTGCAAATTGGTCTTGATCGTAAGATAGGCTTCGGTGAGCGCCGAACGGCGGTTCTGCAGCTCCGCGAGCGGGTCCTCCGAGCCGAGCCGCGGCACCACGCCGAGGCTCGGAACGCCAAGAGCCGATTCCATCTCCGACGGATCGGTGATCGCTTCGTCGAGCTGCTCGAGGCCGAAGGCGAGGCCGACGCCGCCGGCAAGGCCAAAGATGAAGCCGAGAAAGAGATTCAGGATCGGCCGCGGGCTCGAGGGACGGTCGGGAACGCGCGGCGCATCGACGACCGAGACATTGTTGGTGCCTACGCCGCCGGCGACCCCGATTTCCTTATAGCGCTGCAAGAGGCCGTTATAGAGCTCGCGGTTGGTGTCCACCTCGCGCTGCAGGATATTGTACTGGATGGAGCGGCGGCGCAGGTCGATGATCCCGGTCTTCAGCTGCTCCACGCGCCCCGACAGTTCCTGCTCCCGCGCCGCGGCCTGGCTGACCTCGCCCCTCAGGCTGGCGGTGACCCGGCTCTCTTCGGTGCGGATGCTCTGATCGAGCTGGCGGAGCTGCGCGGCGAGCGCGGCCACGGGCGGATATTCGTCCTCGAACTGGCTGCGCAGTCGGGCCAGCTCCGCGGCGACTTCGGAGCGGCGCTGGCGAAGGCCGGTCAGGGTGACGTTGTTGACGCTGGTCGTGGACGCGCTCGCGCCGCCGCCGTTGCGCAGCACGCTTTCGGCCTGGATCCGCGCCGCCCGCGCCTCGATCAGCGCATTGTTGTAGGCGACGAGATCGTCGGCCATGATCGGCCGCTCTCCGGTGACGCCTTCGCCGACCGGCGTGTTGACGTTGATGATCCGCTGGTCGGCGGCATAGCCGACCAGCTGGCGTTCGGATTGGTCGAGCCGGCGGCGCAGCTCCGCCAGCCTGTTTTCGAGGAAGCTGCGCGCATAGGCCGTGGCCTCGAAGCGCCGCTCGATATTGGTGCGGATGAACGAAAGGCCCCAGGCATTGACGATGGTCTGCGACAGCTGCGGGCTGGGGCTGGTATAGCTGACCTCGACCAGCCGCGAGAGCCGGACCGGCGAGATCTCGATATTCTGCAGCAGGATGTCGACGGCGCGGCGCTGACGCGCGGCGCGGGCGCCGGCGCTGTTGTCGAGCGGCCGTTCGCTGGCGAGGGTGCCCGGCGTGTCGCTGATCCCATAGAGATCGAGGAAGGTCCGGTTCTCGGTCAGGCGAAGCTCGCGCACCACCCGCTCGGCGAGCGCGCGTGAACGCAGCAGACCATATTGGGTCTGATAGAATTCCTGGTCGCGCCCGCCCGCCTCGGGCTGGACGCCTTCGATATTGACGACGCGATTCTCCTCGCGCGCGATTTCGAGGGTCACGCTCGACGCGTAGAGCCGGGTGCTGAGCAGGGTCAGGATCAGGGCCGCCATCACGCCCGCGACCACCGAGCCGATGATCACCCAGCGCCAGCGGCGCAGGATCCGCCAGTAACGCTGCAACGGCGTGGTTTCCTGGACTTCGCGCAACCCCGTGGCGCTCGGCCGGGAAATCATGTCTCCGCCGTCATGCGCTTCGGCGGCGGAAGGGAGGGTAATGTCAGTCATAAATCCGTCAGATCAATTATTGTTCGAAAGCAGGGCGATGACCGGAGCCGTAAACAACGGCGCCACCTGCAGGATATCGCGGAAGAGGCGTCGCTGCGGCGAATCGCCGACGATGACGACGTCATGGGCGAAGATTTCCGGATCGGCATATTGGCCGGCCCGGATCGCGCCGAGATCGTAGAGCGCCGCCATGCGCTGGTCGCCGACATTGCGGAAGACGACCACCTGCGAAATACGGGCGAAATCGGAGAGGCCCTTGGCCGAGGCGATGGCGCGCATCAACGTCATCCGGCCGACGATCGGATAGAGGCCCGGCTCGCGCACCTCACCGTCGACGGTAACGACCTGGCTGACCGTCTCCGAAATGTTGACGGTGACGTGCGGATCGCGGACGTAGCGGCCGCGCAACCGCCCCTCGATCTCGCGGGCCAGCGCGTCCGGGGTCATGCCGTTGGCGTCCACCGTGCCGGCCAGCGGGAAGGCGATCCGGCCGCTGGCATCGGCCTGGATCTCGCGTCGCGAAAGCTCCTCGATCCCGTAGACGTCGATCGACACGGTATCGAGCGGGCCGATCTGATAGGGCCGGACCTGCTGGCCGGCCTGGATCCCCGCGGGCGGCGGCAGCTCGGTCATCGGCACCACCGCCAAAGTCGGGCCGGCGAGCGGCCGCGGGCTATGGGCGCAGGCCGCCAGACCCAGCGCGGCAAGCATGATCATAAGGGCCTTGGGAACCACGAAACACCTTCTCCCGAAACTTGACTGGACTGCTGCCCTCGGCGCCCGCGCTAGGGCATAACATAATCTCCGTCCACGAAAAATCGCCTCTCAGAGATGCGCCCGTTCGCGCTCCGCGGCGCTGCTGTAAAGGGCCGCGAGCACGGCGAAGCTCGCCGCCATGAGCGGCGTCCGCAGCGGATAATCGGTGACGCTCGCCAGCACCGGGAGGATCAGCAAGGCGGTGCACAATTGCATCTCCGCCGCCCCGCCGCCGCCGCGCCTGCGCCAGCCGCTCCAGGCCGCCTTGGCGAGCCAGCCGAGCCAGAGCGCGAAGAGCAGGACCGAGACGATGCCGCCCTCGATGATGACCTGCGTCACTTCGCTATGGGTATGGTTGACGTAGAGTGGTCCCAGATCCTCGACGCTTTCGAAGCGGGTGAAAGCCTGCGGAAAGGCGCCATAGCCGGCCCCGACCGGAAAGAAGGCCCGCGCCGCCTCGAGGGATTCGGGCAGGATCGCGACCCGCAAGTCGTCGGTCGCGCTCGCCAGGGTTTGCCGGTCTTCGGCCCAGCTCTTGTAGGCGGCGAAGGCGAGCCCGGCGGAGACGAGCAGCCCGGCCGCGAACCAGGCAAGGCCGACCTTGCCGAGGCCCTTGCGGCGCAGGGCATAGAGCGCGGTGAGGCCGAGCGAGAGCCCGACGATCAGCGCCCCGGTCCGCGATTCGGTGGTCAGCGCCGCGGTCAGCAGGAACAGGGTGACCACCGCGGCGATGATCAGCCGGCCGCGGGCCCGGCGCGGCGAGTCCTCGTCCTGCAGCGCCCACCAGAAGGCGATCGGAATGCCGAAGGCGAGGAACACCGCCTCGTGATTGCGGTTGGCGAAGAAGCCGACCGCGGAGGTGTTGCTGACGTATTGATAGTAACGCAGCGAGCTTTCCGTCCCGCCCGCGAGCTGCATCAGGCCGAGAAAGCCGCTGGCGACGATCGTGGCGAGCATGCCGAGCAGCACCCAGTTGCGCGCGCGGCGCCCGAGCACGGGGATGGCGATCAGGAAGAAGAGCGGCGTCAGCAGCGAGAGCAGGCTGTTCCAGGTCAGATCGGGGGCCAGGCTGAGCGGGCGCCACAACCCTTCGAGTCCGGGCACGTTCGCCAGCTCCGCATAAGGCTCACGCCCCGGCAGCGAAGTCCAGATCGCCGGCGGCAGCGGCACGAGCTGCAGGCCGATGATCAAAGCGACGAGGCCGGCGAAGAAAAGCGGGCCACGCTGCAGCCGCAACCGTTCGCGCGGGATGAGCAGCAGCAGCGTCGCCGCGCCGATCACCGCCGCGAGCCGGACCGGGACCAGATAGATGACGTCGGCACGGGCCGAACCGCCGCCGAGGACCGTGACGAGCCAGACCAGCCCGATCGCGATCAGGGCGGCCCTGGCGGGCTTGTCGAGCGGCTCGCGGCGAACGGCTTGATTGGGGGGCACGCGAAATCTTCCTCCGGCTCGGCAATTTTGCCGGGAGCCCCGCTTTGCCCAAGGCAAAAGGCGCCCGCCCGCTTCTTGCGCCTTCTAGGGGGGCGCGTGCCCCGATGGCAAGGCGGCGCGGCGGCCGTTCAGGCCAGCAAGCGCCGGTAACGATCGAGCATTTCATCCAGCGTATAGCGGGCAAGCACAGCCTGCCGGCCCGCCGCGCCCCGCCGCGCCGCCTCGGTCCGCCCTTCGCTCGAGGCGAGCGAGGCGATCAAGGCGGCCAGCCCGGCGGCGCTCCGCGCCTCGATCACCCAGCCGGCGCTCTCTTCCGCGACGGCGAGCGCGAGTTCCGAGCGCGGATCGGCGATGGCGACGATCGGCACGCCGGCGGCCATGACATTGTACATCCGGCTGGGCACGGAGAGGCCGTACATGCCCTCGATCAAGGGGATCAGGGTGGCGTCGCTGGCGGCGAGCATCTCGCCGAGCCGTTCGCGGGGTTGGCGCGGCAGGAAGCGGACGTTCCCGAGCCCCGCCTCGCTCGCCTTGGTAACCAAAGGCGATTTCCCGCCATAGCCGACGAACAGGAACAGAATATCGGCGCGCTCGCGGAGCAAGGCGGCGGTTTCGAGGATCAGCTCGACGTCATGCGTCCGCCCGATATTGCCGGAGAATTGCACCACGAACTTGCCGCCGAGGCCATGTTCGGCGCGAAACGCATTGGCCTCCGCCGCGACCGGCGCGATCTCGCCGACGGCGAACTCGCGAACCGTGCGCTGCAG
>DATINU010000038.1:0-2723 GCA_035473955.1 Allosphingosinicella sp. | reverse complement strand
CGACGCCGGCCATCTGGCGCAGGGCGACATTGTCCAGGCGCACGTCGAGGATGCCGACGAGCACGATCTCTACGGCGTGCCGGCCGTCTGAAAGGCACGTACGAAAGCGACGGCGTTGCCGCCGCCGCTTTCGCAACTGTTCAGAAATCCGTTACTGCTTGTTGGTCATGCCGCCCAGGCCGTCGACGATGCTGCCGAGGGCAACGCCGCCGAAGAAGCCGGTCGCGGCAAGCGCCAGATAGCCGCCGTCGCGGATGACGACGTCCTGGAACACCATGACCGCGAGCACGCCGCCCGCCGCACCGGCGAGGCCGACGATCCACCACCAGGGATCCGGCTGCGGCGGCCGCGGACCGCGCCACCAGCCCGGCCACTTGGTGCCGCACCATCCCATCATCGCTGCAAAGGCCATCAACATAGTCGTCCTCCCCTTTGGTGCTTGACGCCTACTTTGGGGCTATTCGCCCCCGGCCGGAAGTTACCATGCCGTCGTCCTAGCGTAAAGTTGACCTGGTCTTTATCCGTAACGGGTTGCTCTCAATCGATTCTTCTTCCGATCTTCCGTGCCGTTCCACGCCGCGGCGCTCGACTCTCCGGCGGTCGCGCGTCATGATCGGGCGATGACCGCCCTCTCCGCTCTGCTCCGGCCCGACAAGGGCCAGGCCGCCACCCTCCTTCACCTGGTCGACAAGGCCGGCTTCGAGGCCTGGCTGAAGGCGCTGCCGCCCCGCGTGCGGCAGGCCGCGGAGGCGCAGGGCTTTCGCGGCGAGGGCTTCCAGCTCGCCATCCTGCCGGGCGCGGGCGACGAATGGTCGGCGGCGCTCGGCGTGGCCAACGCGGCCGAGCTGAGCGCCTGGTGCCTTGCCAAGGCGGCCGAGAGCCTGCCCGAAGGCAGCTACCGCGTCGCCGGCCGTGGGCCGGGACCCGCGACCCTCGGCTGGCTGCTCGCCCAATATCGCTTCGATCGCTACCGCAATGAGAAGAAGGGCGCCTGCCCGCGCATCCTGCTCACCGACGAGCCGGCGCGGATCGACGAGAGCGTCGCGATCGCCGACGCCACCTTCCTGGTCCGCGATCTGGTCAACATTCCCGCCGGCGATCTTGGCCCGGCCGAGCTGCAGGCGGCCGTCGAGGCGGTCGCCAAGGCGGGCGGCGCGAAGCTCGCCGTCACCGAAGGCAAGGCGCTCGACGAAGGCTATCCGATGGTCGCCGCGGTCGGCCGCGCCGCCGCCAAGGGACGCGAGCCGCGGCTGATCGAGCTGGAATGGGGCGATCAGCGCCACCCGAAGCTCGCCGTGATCGGCAAGGGCGTCTGCTTCGATTCGGGCGGGCTCGACATCAAGTCTTCCGCCGGCATGCGCCTGATGAAGAAGGATATGGGCGGCGCGGCGCACGCGCTCGCCCTCGCCCAGCTGATCATGCAGGCGAAGCTGCCGGTGCGGCTGCACCTGCTCATCCCGGCGGTCGAAAATGCCGTCTCCGGCGGCGCCTTCCGCCCGGGCGACGTCCTGCGCAGCCGCAAGGGCCTCAGCGTCGAGATCGGCAATACCGATGCCGAAGGCCGCCTCATCCTGGGCGATGCCCTCACCCGCGCCGCCGAGGCGGAGCCGGAATTGATCCTCGATTTCGCGACGCTCACCGGCGCCGCCCGAATCGCCCTTGGCCCGGATCTCCCCGCCCTTTTCGCCAATGACGACGCGCTGGCCGAGGCGCTCCTCGCCAGCGGCACGAACGTTTCCGACCCGCTCTGGCGGATGCCGCTGTGGGCGCCCTATGAGGAAATGCTTGCCTCGGACATCGCCGATCTCGGCAACATGGCGGACGCCCCCTTCGCCGGCGCGGTCACGGCTGCCATCTTCCTGCAAAAGTTCGTCCCCGAAGGCACCCCCTGGGCGCATTTCGATACCTTCGCCTGGCGGCCGTCCGCCAAGCCCGGACGGCCGAAAGGCGGCGATGCGCTCGGCCTTCGCGCGGCGTGGCACATGCTTCGTTCCCGCTATGGCCGTTGACGGTTCGTCTGCTTTTTCTGTTCGCTCTACAGTGATTTGGGAAACGAAACGGTCTCTCGCCTGTTTTGATGCCGTAACCTTAACAATGGCGATTCGGAGCAGGACCCGTGGCGGACCAAGGCCTCAAGAGCTGGATGAATACCCTGATACGCTATGTGCGCTCGGGCCAGCCAGATCTCACCAACCGGCAAATGGCATTGATGCTGCTGGTTTATCTTACCCCCGGCCCGCACACGGTGCGCGGCCTCGCCCAGCTTTTGGGCGTTTCCAAGCCGGTGATCACGCGCGCCTTGAACACGCTCGGCTCGCTCGGCTATCTGCGGCGCGTTCGCGATGAGAGCGACCGGCGCAACGTCTTCGTCGCGCGGACCAACACGGGGCAGGACTTCCTTGACGGCTTCGAAGCCAATCTCGAGCAAATCGCCGCGCCGCGGAGCGCCCCCCAGGGAAACGGGTTCCTCCTCCAGAACGGATGAGCGGTTCCATCTGACCGGGCCGTCGCTGGAGCTCGACGCCCGCATTCACGCCTATCGCAGCGACATCGCCGACATCGCCCTCGCCGGCCAGATTTTCGCGCCCCACTATGCGCGACCGATGCTGCGCGGCGCGCGCGAGCCGGTAGAAGTTCGCCTTTCGCCCGCCGCGGAATCGCAGGTGGTCGATGCGCTGGCGCCGGGCGACGCTTTCGCGGTGCTGGAATTTGCCGGCGGCTGG
>DATINU010000037.1:0-4571 GCA_035473955.1 Allosphingosinicella sp. | reverse complement strand
AACACGTCCTTGCCGTCATTGCCGACGAGCGTATCGGCCCCCCCGAAGCCGAACAACGTGTCGTCGCCGTCATTGCCGGAGATGATGTTGGCAGCGCCATTGCCCCAAATCTGCTGATCGAGCTCGTTGCCGGCGAGGTTGATCGCGGCCGTGCCCTCGATCCACCCCGTGGTCATCAGCTCCACATAGGCGCCCGCGGTCAAAGTCCAGCTCAAGGACGCCGCCAGCACGTCGTAGCCCTGGCCCGCCCGCTCGATCACCATGTCGCCAACGCTGTCGACGAAATAAGTGTCGTTGCCCTCCTTGCCGATCAGGATGTCGCCCGCGGCAGTGCTGGTCAGCACGTCGTCGCCCGCCGTGCCCTGGATCGCGCCGGCGCCGGGCGCGGCGACGAACATCCTCACCGTCGCGGTGCTGCCGCCGCGCAGCGTATAGGTGAAGGTTTCGACCGCCGGACCGGAATAGGCGCCGTTGGGATCGAAGCTCACGCCCCCGAACGAGCCGACGAAGAGCAGCGCGCCGGAGGCGAGCGTCTTCCAGTTGTTGAGTTCGTAGGTCAGGCCGTTGAGCGCGACCACCTCGATCACGCTGTCGGGATCGGTGTCGCGGCCGAAGCCGTTGTCGAAGCCGAGATTGGAGGAGAATTGACCGGTCCCGCTGACGAAGAATTCGTCGTCATGCGCGGTGCCGGGATCGTCGGTCTGGGCGACGTAGACCTGGGAATAAGCGGTCGCGCTCTCGATCGCGGCGCTGCGTACCGAAACCTGAAAGCTGCGCTGCGAGGGCGGCGTGTCGCTGCTGCTCGAATAGCGGAAGCTCTCCAGCAGCGTCTGATAGACAGCTGGCGCCGCCGCCCCCGCGAAGGTGAAAACGCGCTGGAATTCGAGATCGCTGATCCCGACCGTGACTCCGGCGGGGAGCGCGCCCCAGGTCAGGATATCGGCCGGATCCGGGGTCGACAGCATGATCGTCATGCCGTCGAGCTGGCTGCCGCCGAACACGAACGGGCTGCCGGGGCCGAAGATGCCGGCCGGCGCGCCGCCCTCCGTGTAGAAGCCGGCTCCGTCGATGCCGGGGCGTTGCCGTTGAGATCGACGACCGGCACCGAGCTGTTGATGCCGATGCTGATGGTCTGGTGGACCATGTTGGAGGTGATGCCGCCGCCGAAGACGCTGAAGCCGTCGAAGAAGGTCAACGACGCCTGGAAATTGCCGAGCGACGGGTTGGCGCCCTCGGTGCGGAAGCCGAAGGAGTGGATCAGGGCGTTGACGACTTCGCTCGTCGCGTTGCTGGTCAGGTTGAAGACCTGCAGAGAGGCGCCGAACCCGGAAAGCTGCCCGATTTCCTTGTTCGAGGCGGTGTCGATGATCACCGCCATGCCGCCGCTATTCTGGGTGACGAAGCGCGTGCCCGTCAGCTGGATCACCGAGCCGCCCGAACCGGCCGACATCTGGATGTTGCCGCCGACGAAGCTGGCCTGATCGTCGGGGTCGGTCATTACGACCCCCTGCCAGAGCGGCACGACCGGATCGCCCACCACATAGTTGATCTGCGTCTGCGTCGGCTCGGAGAGCACCGGGGCATCGTTGAAGCCCTGGATGCCGATCGTCAGCGACACCGGGCTGAGCTGCGCGCCGTCGCCGTCGTTGAGCGAGATGGTGGCGAGCCGCGTCGTTTGCGTCGGATTGTCGGTGGCGAGGTTGAAATAGGTCAGGGCGCGGACGAGCGACTGGACGCGGTCAATCGTCGCCGACGCGTTGAAATTGACCAGCAGGTCCTGCGAGATGCCGGTGCCGCCGGCCGCGATCGTGCCGATCACGATGCCGCCCACCGAGACGGTGCTGCCCGGGGCCGTCCCCGAGACGGTCACCGTCCCGAAATTGGCGATGCCGAGCTGATCCTGTGCGGGCGTGCCGCCCAGGGTGATCGAGACGCGCAGGAAGCCGCCGGCGAAATCGCCGCTGTCGACGTCCTCCACCAAAGCGTTGTGCTGCGCATCGAGGAAGAGGGGCGTGGTCTGGCCCTCGTTGAACGAGCCGGCCGAGCCGCTGTTGAAATTGCGGTAGACCGGCGCGTCGTTGACCGGGGTGACGTTGACGGTGATCGTGTTCGGGGTCGGATCGATCTCGCCGGCGCTGTCGCCGACCCTGAAGGTGAAGCTGGCATAGTTGAGGCCGCTCGCATTCTGGTTCGATTCGAAGGTCAGCCGGCCCGCGACGATGTCGGCGGCGATGATCGCCGAGCCGGCGCCGATCGCACTGCCGTCGAAGGCCAGGCTGCCATTGCTCGGCTCGCTCGTGATCAGGACCCCGGCGAACTGGTCATTGTCGCCGGGACCGTCGCTGAAGCCGAAATCGGCGAGGGTGAAGACGTAGAGCACGTCCTCGGCCTTGGTGATGGTGTGATCGGTGCCCGACGGATTGGCGCCGTGCGGGCCCGGCGCGCCGGCGCGGAACAGGCTGGCGGCGTCCCTGTCGTAAAATGCGATCCGCGCCAAATCGGCCGCCGGATCGATGACCTGGGCCCTGCTTCTGGCCTTGATCGTCATGAACCCGTTCCCGCCCCTGCCGCACAGCACTGTCATTCCGGCGGGCATCTGCCAAGTGGAAATTGAGCGTCGACAATGATTTGGCTTGTCTCAGGGCTGGTCGTGCGCGGAGCCTTCGGCCAAAAAAACGGCGCCATTCGCATGGCGCCGTCCTTTATTCCGCAATGGAGCCCGGTTCACGGGCTCGAAGGACCGTCGTCGTTGTCGGTCAGCTTGATGATGCCGTAGATGATCGCGGCGAGGACCAGGGCGCCGATGATGTAGATGCCGTAGCCGCGGCTGCCGAGCTCGTTCGCACCGGTGGTGGCCGCGCCCGCGCGCTGCCCGGCGGGCGAATTGGCGACGCTCAGCGGCTGCGCCGACTGGGCGGCGGCGGCACTGCTGCCGGCAAGCAGGGCGATCGCGGCGATCGCGGCGAAACTCTTCTTAAGCATGAGACACTCCCTCGGCCCTAATTATGTCGGCACAGCGCCAACCGTCTAACGCGCCGCTTGTTCCAAACCTTCGTGACAAGAATTAGGCAAGCGCAAAATCGTCTAGCCGAGCCGCGAGCGCGTCCAGTCCGCGACGACGTTGGCCAGCACCTCGAGCGGCATGTCGCCGTTCAGCAACACGGCGTCGTGGAAACCCTTGATGTCGAAGCGGGCGCCGAGGCGGGCCCGCGCCTGCGCGCGCAGCCGGACGATCTCGTTATGGCCGATCTTGTAGGAGCAGGCCTGCCCCGGCCAGACGACATAGCGTTCGATCTCGCTGGTCGAGCTGAGCTCGTCGAGCCCGACATTCTCCATGAAATAGCGGATCGCCTGCTCGCGGCTCCAGCCCTTGGCGTGCATGCCGCTGTCGGTGACGAGGCGGGCGGAGCGGTACATGAAGCTCTGGATCATGCCGAGCCGGCCGATCGGATAATCGGCGTACATGCCCATCTCGCCCGCGAGCTGCTCGGCATAGAGGCCCCAGCCTTCGCCATAGGCCGAGACGCCGATATTGCGCAGGAGGAGCGGGATCGACTGGTTCTCGATCACGATCGAGCCCTGCCAGAGGTGGCCCGGAATCGCTTCGTGATGGGTCAGCGTCGGCAACGCCCATTTCGGCCATGACCGCGTGTCGCGCAGGTTGATGTAGTAGGCGCCGGGCCGGGAGCCGTCGAGGCTCGGCCCCTGCGCATAGCCCCGCGGCGCGCCGAGTTGGATCTGCACGGGTACGCGCTTGATCTCCATCGGCGAGCGCGGAATGGTTTGGAACATCTCGGGCATGCGCGCGCGCAGCCGCTCCATCGAGCGGGTGAGATCGGCGAGCAGCTCGGCGCGGCCGGGATCGGTATTGGGATAAAGGTGGCGCTCCTGCCGGCCGAGCGCGGTGATCCGCGCGCCGACGCTGCCCTGGGTCAGGCCTTCGGCGCGGAGCAGAGGATCGGCCTCGGCCGAAAGCTCGGCGATTTGCCTCAGGCCGGTCTGATGCACCTCCTCGGGGGTGATGTTGGTGCTGGTCTGGTAGCGCAGGCACTGGGCGTAGAAGCGCTCGCCGTCGGGGAGGCGGCTGGCGGCCGGATTGGGGCCGGCGCCGCGCCTGAGCTCGGTCAGCATGGCGAGCTGGCGGTCGAGCGCGGCGGCGAGACGCCCGTCGACGATCGCCGCCGCCTGCGTCCCCCAATCGCCCTCGATATGCTTCTCGCGCGCCCGGCGGACCAGCGATTGGACGAGGTTCGCCTGCTGGCCCCGCTCCTCGCGCAGGCTGCGGGTCTGCGCGATCGTGCGGTCGAGGATGAAATCGGGCGGGACCACGCCCCGGCCCGCATCGGCGCGCGATTGCTCGACCTCGAGGGCGATATTATGCGCGAACGCCTCGAGCCGTGCGATATAGGCCTCGCAATCGGCGCGGGTCTCGATCTTGTGCTGGCTGTCGAGGAAATCGGGGACGCCCTGATAAGAGCCGGTCAGCTGCGAGATCGTGTAGGGGACCGGATAGCCCCCGAAATTGCCGTAGGGGATGGTGGCGATGTCCTGCGTGCGCTCGCCGATCCAGA
>DATINU010000036.1:0-2522 GCA_035473955.1 Allosphingosinicella sp. | reverse complement strand
GTCAGCTTCTCGTCCCGCCCGCCCAGCTTTCGCGCCACCACCTCGCGCATGTCGCGGCCGAGCACGACGATGCGATCGAACGACCGGTAGGTCCGGCCGAACAGCCGCGCCAGCGCCCGATAGGCGAATGAGTCCGGTCGCAGCGTGGCGGCCGCGGCCAGCACCTCGGGATAGACGTCGTGGACCAGCAGGATCGTCCGGCATCCGCGCAGCCGCGCGGCGAGCCCGATCGCGATCGGCATGCTCGGCGGATTGGTCACCGCCAGGACCCGGTCGCCCCGCCGGAAATGGAAGAGTCCGTGGAAGAAGGCGGAGATGCTGAGCGTCACCAGGTTGAGCGCGCGGAGCGCCAGCCGGTCCTTGCTGAAATGGGTCGCGCGCAACCGGTGAATGGCCACGCCGCCATGCCGCTCCCGGCGCCGCGCGCGCGCGCCATGCTCCGAATAGGTCGGCTGGCCGCACAGCACGCGCACCTCGAAATTCCCGGCCAGCCCCTCGGCGATCCGGGTCAGGAAATAGCCGGTCGAGGTCTGCTCCGGATAATAGAGTTCGGAGACCACCCAGAGACGGGGCTTCATCGCATCCCCTCCGCAGCCAGCATCGCGGCCAGCACCCGGCGCAAGCCGACGGGAAGCGGAAGCCCCCGGGCCAGATTGGCGGCGGGATCGAGCAGGCTGGACGCATAGAGCCGCCGCCCGATCCCGGGCGCCAGCGTCCGCGCGGCGCCGATCAGCCAGGCCGGCGCCGTTGGCGTCCGCAGCTTCAGCCCGGCCCCGGCCATCGTCTCGCCCAGCAGGGCATAGCTGAACGGTTCGGGATCGGCGGCGTGGAGGATTCCGTCCCCATCGAGGGCCTTGCCGACTACGGTGCCGAGGTCCGCATAGGCGAGCATCGAACGGTGCACCGGCCCGGCGGGAACGGGCAGGAAACCGGTCCGCCGCAGCAGACGGATCAGGCGCACCAATTTGTCGTCCCCTTCGCCGATCAGGATCGGCAGCCGCAGCACGGTGACTCGGAAGCGGTCATCGGCGAGCGACAGCAAGGCACGGTCCCCAGCCAGCTTGCTTTCCCCATAGGCCCCGGCCGGCCGCTCGGGCGTGGCGGCGCCGATCAGAGACGCCGCGCCATAGACGGAAAAGGAAGAGAGATGCAGCACGCGTCCGTCCGCCGCCCTGGCCGCTTCGGCCCAGCGCAGGGGCAGCTCGACATTCACCCGGTGGAGCGTCGCCGCGTCGCCTTCGGACCGCCCGAGGCAGTTGATCAGCACCGCGCCTGACGGGATCGCGCCCTCGGGCACCCGATCATAATCGGCGACCGCCAGCTCCCCACCGCCCGGCTCCCTGCAAATGCCGATGATCGTCCGGTCCGAAAAGGCTCGTTTCAGCGCCGCGCCGGCGCGGCTGCGGCTGCCGAGCAACACGATCGGCGCGTCCCGGCCCGGAGCGAGATTCGCCATCCCTCTCAATTTGTTGAAGTCGGGAACGCCGCGATCGGACGGCGGCTTGTCGCGCTCATGGGGCACGGCTATGCAACCCGTCCGTGTCCGGAACAACCTCTAATTTGGGCTCCCACGCAGCGCTGAAGCGGGCGACGGACCTCGCCATCTGCCTCGCCTTGCTGGTTCCTGGCGTCCTGCTGTGCCTGCCGCTCATGTTGCTTATCCGGCTTGAATCGCGCGGCTCGCCGCTGTTCGTCCAGCTTCGCGTCGGGCGGGCCCAGCGGCCGTTCCGCATGCTGAAGCTGAGGACCATGGCCGCCGGGACCGGCGATCTGCCCTCGCACGATGTTGGGCGGCACCGCATCACCCGGGTCGGCCGAAGCCTGCGCCGCTGGAAGCTCGACGAGTTGCCGCAATTGCTCAACGTTCTTGTTGGCTCGATGAGCCTGGTCGGGCCGCGCCCCTGCCTGCCCAGCCAGAGCGAGCTGATCGCGGCGCGCGCCGAGCGCGATCTCTTCGTCCTGCGCCCGGGCGTGACCGGGCCCGGGCAGCTGGCCGGAGTGGACATGTCGGAGCCGGCCCGCCTCGCCGCGGTCGAGGCCGATTATTTCCGGCGCGCCACCCCGCTCAGCGATCTCAGGCTGATGGTCGGTACCGTGCTGGGCTCCGGTGCCGGCGACGCGGCGGCACGAGAGACGGAGCGTTAGCTGCCCGGCGTCGCGAGGCTCGGATCCTTGAACAGCGGTTCGGCCCGGGGGCGGGCCGGCTCCGGTGGCGCCTCCACGGCCTCGTCGACCGGCGGCTCGTCCGCCGGCTCGCTGTTGCGATATTCCGGCACGAGGTGCTTCAGGATCGCGATCGCCGCCTCGGCATCGTCGCCTTCGATCGCGGCCTTGAGCGCGACCAGCTCCGTCTCGAGCCGGTCGCGCGGGAGGAAGCCTTCGCGCGCCTGCATGATCCGCTGGTGCGCGGTCGGCATCGCATTCTCGCCGATCAACAACTCCTCATAGAGCTTCTCGCCCGATCGCAGCCCGATCGTGACGATCTCGATGTCGCCGTCGGGATTGAATTCGTCGCTGACGCT
>DATINU010000035.1:0-9277 GCA_035473955.1 Allosphingosinicella sp. | reverse complement strand
CACCCCGCGCGCTCGATGAGGGCGAGGCCGAGGACCTCCACCGCGTCGCCGAGCGGATGGAAGCCCGGCTGCAGGTGCTCGAAAGGGCGCTGGCCGACCAGCTCGAGCGCCCGGCGGCCCTCCGCGGGCGCGGCGAAGACGAAGTTCAACATGATTTGACGCCGGCCGATGGCGGCCGGGATGCAGGGAGGAAAGAATGAACAGGCACGGCAAGAGGTTCGAGGCCGACCGGACGAACGGCAAGCTGCTCGGCGTCTGCGCCGGGCTGGCCAACCAGACGGGCGTCGACGCGACCGTCTTCCGGATCGGCTTCGTGCTGGCGACATTGCTCGGCGGCTTCCCCTGGACGCTGATCGCTTATGCAGTGCTCTCTTGGGTGGGCCGCCCGAAGCAGGCCGGCTACACCCCGGCCCGCGCCGTCGGCCGCGAGGACTCGCGTGAGCGGATGCGCAGTCTCGACCTCAGGATGCAGGCGATCGAAACCTACGTCACCAGCTCGAACAGCCGCCTGGCGCGCGAGATCGAGGACCTTCGCTAACCGATTGGACGAACTTCATCTGTCAGGGAGGACAGGATGAGCGACCCGTATCTTATGATCACCGTGGCCAGCGCCGGCCTCGCCGGGCTTTCGATCGCCACCTTCGCGGGCCTGCGCGGCTGGCAGGGCTGGCTCGAGGTCAAGCGCATGGAGCTGGCCGGCACCGCCCGTACCGAGGCGCGCAGCCCCGCCGGCGACATGATCGAAGTCGCCGACCTCAAGGAACGCGTCCGCAAGCTCGAATCGCTGGCGTCCTGCATCGATATTTGAGGCGCCGGACGGGCGCTATTGCATGGGTTCCCATCCCAATGCTTCGGCGCTTTGAAAGGCTTGCTGGTTCCGCTGCGCCAGCATGACATATCGGCCTCGCATATCGTCGGGGATCAAAGCCGGGTTGGGATAGCGTTGCACAAACTCGATTCGCATGAGTCCTGCGTAAGCCGTTCCGAGCTTGGCCATCGTGTAACCGTCCCGCGGAAAATTCTGAAGGATGACTTCCGCAACGTCGATCGCCTCCTGAAAGCGTTGCTCGGTCATCAGAAATTCCATGACCGTGGTGGCCATGTGGGCGATGGCTTCGCGCTTGGTCAGCGTTCTCAGATAAAGCCCGCTTTCAATGGCTCGATCCGACATGGGCATGATCTCACGATACCAGAGGTCTCGGGTTGGATGCCCTCCGTTCGCCGCCTCGATGTTCATCACCCGCCCCGTCGGGGCAGTGTAACGGACGAAGACATGCAAAGGCGCCGTCGAGAGGGACAGGTTCAGCCCCATTCGATCCCCGACCAACAGAAAAAGGATGGGCATCGATACGCAATTGCCTCGTCTCGTTCGGAGGTAGGTGGATAACAGCTTGTTCCGGACATTCTGCCCGAGCGGGTCCGAATGGTCGTAGCCGAAAGGACGATTGCCGTTCCAGGCGCCGCCCTCGTAAATCACCCGCTGAAGAGCCGAAAGTTTCACTCCATCCGCTGCGCGGGGACCGGCAATCGTTGTAGCGCTCTCGGCCAGGCGATCTACCTCGGCGAGGGTGGCTTCGGCATCGATCGACGGGTCGATGATCTGATCGAGCGCCAATTTGGCGCGGCCATAATTGAGCTGGTCATCAGGCGCTGAAAGCACTGCGCGGACCGCAGCCGCCGGGTTGGCATTGGCTTGAGAAACCGGCGTCATGTGCCATGCCAATATGGTGATCGTCGTCACCAGCCGGATACCGATTTTTGTCAGAGCGCTACCCAACTATCAGCCAGTCAGTTTTGATCGACAGCCCGCTGCCCTTGGCACTCGTGAGAACTTTCGTTCCAAGCCCCGCCATTGTCGAGGCAGTCGTCGACCCGCATAAAGTTCTGCAGAAAATATATAGTTATCAGGACAAGCAACGCAGCTGAAGCGAGATAGATTGCCTTTTTCGGGCTCATGCTCAGTATCTCTCGTCTAGCCCCCGGGGGCGATTTGGACCGCACTCCCTTCTGCAAGCATTCTCCGCTTCCGGTCTGCGGGCGCGTCCCACGGGCTCTCTTCTCTCCGATTGCCTAACGCGCTGCCCTCCGGACCTGCCGTCGCGATTTGCTTTCTGATCACGCACAGAAGCGCTGGACGGATCCCCCGTTAACCTGTCAACTCGCTCCCGGACATTGCTTATGTGCCTGGCGGTGGCTTCTCCGGTCTCTCCCCTGGAGCTTGCTTCGCAATTTGCCCGGCAATGGAAGTAGCTGTCAGCGCCTATGGTGTTGGCTTCTCGCATACTCGAGTAATTTCTGACGAAATCCACGACCGCGCCCACCGACTGCCCAAGCGCCGAATCCCCGTTCGCGTCCCGGCCTTGCTCGGCATAACGGGTTAGTTGGTCGGCACGATCATCACCCGAACCCACCCTGCAAAAGTTTTCAAAACATCTTCCATCAGGATCGGTATGGTTCATCGGGTCGTTCGCCACGTAGGCGTAGAGATTGAACTGGTCCTTGTAGCCGACAGGATCGACCTGCAAAAACCGGGCCTGTGCAGGGGCCGCCCAAGCCAGCAGCGCAACGACACCGAAGGCGAGTGGATTACGGGCGTCGGCAATCATGACTTCAGCCTCCCAATGAAGGTGAAGTTCAATAATCTACGCTTTTAAGTAAGAGTCAAGGCAGGATTCATGGAAATCGAAAACTATAAGTGCTGGATACTTTCTCTTATTTCGCCGCGCTGATTACCGTCTCGCCTCAACCCGCATGCGCGCCGTCGTTCCATCCGGCGCCACGCGCCAGATGTCGCCGAAATCCTCGTGCACCAAGGGCGCCGGGCGTTCGCCGCCGAGGGCGGCGACGATGTCGGGCACGGTGTTCGAATGGCCGACGATGAGCGCGGGCAGCGGCCCGGCGCGGACGCGGGCGATCAGGCCGGGCGTGTCGGCGGGATCGTAGACGAGGGGCGTGAGGCCGAGCCGCGTGGCGAGCGGCGCCGCGGTCTGCCGGGTGCGGCGGAAATCGCTGACGTAGATGGCCTGGATCCGCTCGCGGCCGAACCAGGTCGCGAGCAGCTGCGCCACGCGCTGCCCCTCGGGCAACAGATCGGGGTCGCGCTGGCCGGCGGGCGTGTTGAGGTGCCGGACCACGTAGATGTTGGGGGCGGGCGGCGTCGCGGGGACGGTCGCGCAGGCGGCGAGCATGGCGAGCGCGCCGAGCAGCAGGGGGCGGAGCATGATCATGCCCCCGGGCATTCGCCGGGGCGCTCGGCGGTGGTGCGGCCGGCGCCGTACCAGCGGGTGCGGCCGCCCTCGTGGAAGCAGACTTCGGCCATCGCTCCCGCGGGATCGATCAGGATCGTCCAGTTGCGCGCGCCGCAATTGCCGCGCTCGCAGCCATGCGCCTGCAGCCGCCCGTTCTCCAGCATGATCGGGCTCTGCTGGGTGTCGCGGCGGAGCACCCACGCTCGCGGCTCCTCGTTGCGCACCGCGAGCAGCACCGAGGCGCTGACCCGTTCGTGATCGGCGAAGGCGGTGCCCTCGACGGGTTCGAAGGCGGTCTTGCCGACATAGATTGCGAGCGGGCCCTGCGGCTCGGCGGCGGCGGGCTCGGCGGCCTTGGCGGCGGTCGGCGCCTTCTTCTCCGGCGCCTCCTGGCAGGCGGCCAGCGCCAGCAAAGCGGCGAGCGGCACGATTCGGGTGAGCCTCATAGCGTCTCCTTTTATGCCGCGACGCTGCCCGCCTTTGCCGCCGCGGGCAAGCGCGCGGGAGAAATTGACTAGAGGGCGCGTTCATTCCAAGGGAGCGCCGTGCCCGCGGGGCCGTGCCCCGCAAGGAAGGACGTAGGTGAGGATGGCCAGCGACAGGGAGCGCCGCAACCGGCCGGCGCTCAGCCTCCATGTTCCCGAGCCCGACGCCCGCCCGGGCGACGCCGTCGATTTCAGCGGTGTCGCGATCCCCGCGGCGGGGAGCTGCGCGCGGCCCGACGTGGCGGTTGCGGCAAGCGAGACGCACGCTTTGTGCTACACGCTGGTGCGGGTGCTGGACGAAGACGGCAAGGCGGTCGGCCCCTGGGATCCGGGCCTGGATGCCGAGAAGCTGCGCCGGATGCTGCGCGACATGGTGCTGGTCCGCACCTTCGACGAGCGCATGTTCCGCGCCCAGCGCCAGGGCAAGACCAGCTTCTACATGAAATCGCTCGGCGAGGAGGCGGTGGCGGTGGCCGCCGCGCACGCGCTCGACGCCGAGGATATGTGCTTCCCGACCTATCGCCAGCAGGGGCTGCTCGTCGCGCGCGATTACCCGCTCGTCGAGATGATGAACCAGATCTATTCGAACAAGGGCGACAAGCTCAAAGGGCGCCAGCTGCCGATCATGTATTCGGACCGGGCGAAGGGTTTCTTCTCCATCTCGGGCAACCTGGCGACCCAATATCCGCAGGCCGTGGGCTGGGCGATGGCGTCGGCGATCAAGGGCGACAGCCGGATCGCGGCGGGCTGGATCGGCGACGGCGCGACCGCCGAGGGCGATTTCCACAATGCGGTGACCTTCGCGGGCGTCTACCGGGCGCCGGTGATCCTCAACGTGGTCAACAACCAATGGGCGATATCGAGCTTCTCGGGCATTGCCGGGGGCGAACTGACCACCTTCGCCGCGCGGGCGGTCGGCTACGGCATTGCGGGGCTCCGCGTGGACGGCAACGATGCGCTCGCCGTCTATGCCGCCACGCGCTGGGCGGCGGACCGGGCGCGCTCGAACCTCGGGCCGACGCTGATCGAACTGTTCACCTATCGCGCCGAGGGCCATTCGACCTCGGACGATCCGACCGTCTACCGGCCCAAGGATGCAGGCGCCGCCTGGCCGCTCGGCGATCCGATCGCGCGGCTGAAAGCGCACCTGATTCAGCTCGGCGAATGGGACGAGGAGCGGCACAAGGCGCTTGAGGAAAGTCTCGGCGAAGACGTGCGCGCCGCGCAGAAGGAGGCCGAGAAGAACGGCACGCTCGGCAACGGCCATTACGAGAATATCGACTCCATGTTCGAGGACGTGTTCGCCGAGCTGCCCTGGCACCTCGCCGAGCAGCGCGATGCCGCCAAGGCCGAAACGAGACGCGGCAAATGAGCGTCATGAACATGATCGAGGCGCTGAACGACGCCCATGACGTGATGATGGCGCGCGATCCGGACATCGTCGTGCTCGGCGAGGATGTCGGCTATTTCGGCGGCGTCTTCCGCGTCACCGCGGGGCTGCAGAAGAAATACGGCAAGACCCGCGTGTTCGACGCGCCCATCGCGGAAGGGGGCATTGTCGCCGCCGCGATCGGGATGGGGCTCTACGGGCTGAAGCCGGTCGCCGAGATCCAGTTCGCCGATTACATTTTCCCGGGCTTCGACCAGATCTTCTCCGAGGCCGGCCGCATCCGCTATCGCACCGCCGGCGAATGGTCGGTGCCGATGGTGATCCGTTCCCCCTATGGCGGCGGCATTTTCGGCGGGCAGACCCACTCGCAATCGCCCGAGGCCTTCTTTGCGCACATGCCGGGGATCAAGACGGTGATCCCGTCCAATCCCTATGATGCCAAAGGGCTGCTGATCGCCGCGATCGAGGATCCGGACCCGGTCGTGATCTTCGAGCCCAAGCGCATCTATAACGGCCCGTTCGACGGCTTTTACGAGCGGCCGGTGACGCCCTGGGCCAGGCATCCGGCGGCCGAGGTTCCGGAAGGCTATTATATTGTGCCGATCGGCAAGGCCGCGGTGGCCCGGGAAGGCGAGGCGGTGACCGTGCTCGCCTACGGCACGATGGTGCATGTCGCCATCGCCACGGCCGAGGCGGACGGGATCGATGCCGAAGTGATCGACCTGCGCACCATCGTCCCGGTCGACATCGAGACGATCGAGGCGTCGGTGAAGAAGACCGGCCGCTGCATCGTGCTCCACGAAGCGACCCGGACCGCGGGCTTCGGCGCCGAACTCGCGGCGCTGGTGCAGGAGCGCTGCTTCTATCATCTGGAGGCGCCGGTGACGCGCGTGACCGGCTACGACACGCCCTATCCCCATTCGATGGAATGGACCTATTTTCCGGGCCCGGCGCGGCTTGGCCCGGCGCTCAAAGCCGCTTTGAAGGACTGACCCGACATGGCCCGCTATGAATTCAAGCTGCCGGATATTGGCGAAGGTATCGCGGAGGCGGAAATCGTCGCCTGGCATGTGAAGGTCGGCGACACGGTCGGCGAGGACCAGCAGCTCGCCGACATGATGACCGACAAGGCGACCGTCGAGATGGAATCGCCCGTCGCCGGAACGGTGCTGGAAGTTGCCGGAAGTGTGGGCGACATGATCGCGATCGGCTCGGTTCTTGTCGTGATCGAGACCGAAGGTGCGGCCCCGGCCGGGGAGGCTCCGGCGGAGGAGCCGATCGCGGACGGCATGGCCGAAGTGCCCGAGGCTCTCGACGAAGTCGTGCCGACCACCGATGTCGAGCCCGAGGAGCGCCGCGAGACGCCCGACCGGCGGCAGGAGGAGAAGCCGGTCGAGGCCGATCGCCGCGAGGGGGAATGGCGGGCTGATCATGGCAAGGGCGCCGCGCTCGCCTCGCCGGCGGTGCGGCAGCGCGCGCGCGACCTCGGCATCGATTTGTCGCAGGTGCAGACCAGCGGCGACCGCGTCCGCCACGCCGATCTCGACGCCTATCTGCTCTACAATGGCGGCAGCGTCTCGCACGGGCCGGCCGCCCCGCGGCGGCAGGACGAGGAGATCAAGGTCGTCGGCCTTCGCCGCAAGATCGCCGAGAATATGCAGGAAGCGAAGCGCCGGATCCCGCATTTCACCCTGGTCGAGGAATATGACGTCACCGCGCTCGAGCAGACCCGCGCGATGATGAACGCGGACCGGGGCGAGAACCCCAAGCTCACCATGCTGCCCTTCCTGATCAGCGCGCTCTGCAAGACGCTACCGCAATATCCGCAGCTCAACGCCCGCTACGACGACGAGGCGAACGTCATCCACCGTTCGGGCGCCGTCCATATGGGGATGGCGACGCAGACCGATCAGGGGCTGTCCGTGACCGTGATCCGGGGCGCCGAGGGCCGCGACCTCTGGAGCCTCGCCGTCGAAATCAAGCGCCTCGCCGACGCCGCCCGCGCCGGCAAGGCGAGCCGCGAGGAGCTTTCGGGCTCGACCATCACCATCTCCAGCCTCGGCCCGATGGGCGGGATCGCCTCGACGCCGGTGATCAACCGGCCCGAAGTGGCGATCATCGCGGTCAACAAGGTCAAGGAGAGCGTCGTCGTGATCGACGGCGAGCTCGAGATCCGAAAGATCATGAACCTCTCGCTCAGCTGCGATCACCGCGTCGTCGACGGCTGGGACGCCGCCAATTTCATGCAGGACCTCAAGGCCCTGATCGAGAATCCGCTGAAACTGCTCTCGCTGCGCTGAGCCTCAGACGACGAGGAAGTCCCCGAAATCGAGCGAGAGCCCGGCGGCCAGCGCGGCGAACTGCACCGCCGCGGTCGGCCCGGTACCGTCCGCGTCGAAGAGCAGCGCGCCGGTCGTGCTGTTGTAGATGATGCGGTCGCTGGCGTCCGCGGCGCCGGTGCCGATCACGAAGGCGGCGCTGCTCAGCTCGCCCAGCGCAAGGCCCGTGAAGATCGCATCATCGAGCCGGACGACGTCTTGGGACGCGTCGAAATCCGCCAGCGTGTCGATATTTCCGGTGCCGAGCGCGGTGGTGAAGAGGAAGGCATCGGCGCCGCCGAACCCGATCAGCACGTCGTTGCCGGCGCCGCCGTTCAGAATGTTCGAGCCGTTATTCCCCCAAATCTGATTGGCGAGTTCGTTGCCGGTGAGGTTGACCGAAGCGGTGCCGCCGATGAAGCCGGTGGTGATGAGCTCGATCGAAATGCCCGCGGCAAGCGTGTAGCTGAGCCCGACTCCGATCACGTCATTGCCTTGCCCGGCAGCCTCGGTGATCGTGTCGCTCGCGTCCTCCAGGATATAGGTGTCGTCGCCGCTGCCGCCCGACAGCTGATCCGCGCCAAGGCCGCCGACCAGCAGGTCGGCGCCCAGTCCGCCGTTCAGGACGTCGTTGGCGCCATAGCCGAGCAACGCGTCGTCGCCGTCGCCCCCGGTCAGCGTGTTGATCCCGTCATTGCCCCAAATCTGATTGGCGAGTTCGTTGCCGGTCAGGTTGATCGCGGCCGTACCGCCGATCCAGCCGGTGGTGATCAGCTCGATCGAGACTCCCGCCGCCAGCGTGTAGCTGAAGCCGACGGCGAGCACGTCGCTGCCTTCATTGGCGAATTCGTTGATCGTGTCGCTCGCATTGGCGATGAAATAGGTGTCGTCGCCCGTGCCGCCGCGCAGCGTGTTGACGCCGCCCCCGCCCGAGAGCTGATCGTTGCCCGCGCCGCCTTCCAGCAGATCGTTGCCGGGCGCCGCCGCGACGCCGGGGACGACGCGCGCCGTATTTTCGGAATAGACGGTGCCGACGGTCGTCTCGGGCAGAAACCCCGCCGTGAATGCGGCTTCCTCGATCTCTTCCTGCTGCTGGGACGTTGTTTGCCCCGTATCGACCGAGAGCAAGGCGATGTCGCGCGCGCCATATTGCGCGATGGTGTGCGCGATGAAGTTCCCAAGGCCCCGCGAGAAATAGTTTTCGACGAGAATGCCGTCGAGCGGCGCATAGAAATCCGTCTGGGCGGCGAGATCGAGCGTGCTTCCGTCGGCAATGGTGTCGTTGATCAGAAAGGGGGCGCCGTTCACGATCACGGCGAAGCCCGCCGGCGCCACGGCCTTGGCATGCTCGGCGAGATCGGTGACGAGGTCGCGCATCTCGCGCGCGGCCTGCGCGATCTGCGCCAGGGTCCCGCCGCGCTGCGTGAAATATTGCAGCAGGTCGTCGAGAAAGATGCCCGAGAAACCCTGCGCAACCATCGCGTCGATGCGCGCCAGCAGCAGCGTCTTCCAGGCTGGCTCCCAGAAATTGACCAGCCGGGTGTTGGCCGTGTCGAAGGCGCCGAGAAAGGCGGGCGCCGAGCCGGTGAGCGTGCCGCCGGCGAGCCCGTTCGACGTCCAGGAGGCGTTCCAATAGCCGACATAATCGTTGATCTTGGCGACGTTCAAATAGCCGATCAGCAGCTTGCCGCCGCCGCTCGCCTCGATGCCGTTGACCTCGCTCGCGGTCCACAGCGCCTCCCCGTTGGGAATGCTGGTGTTGATGACCCGTGCCGGATTGACGAAGATCATGTCGTGATCGGCGGCGCTGAGCCCCGCCACATTGTAGGACGCACC
>DATINU010000034.1:0-16225 GCA_035473955.1 Allosphingosinicella sp. | reverse complement strand
CGCCCTTGCCGGCTTCATCATGATCGGCGCCGCCTTGCTGACGCCGGGCGTGACGGACGATCCGTGGCAAACGCCCGCGGCGGCCGAGGAGGTTTCGAGCGAGGACGGCGGCAAGCCCTCCGCCCCTTCGACCACCGGCATGACCGGCCCGCGCGAGCTGACTCGCGCCCCGGACGGGCATTTCTACGCGGTCGTGCAGGTCAACGGCGCCTCGATCAACTTCATGGTCGATACCGGCGCCTCGATCGTCGCGCTGACCCCGGAGGACGCGCAGCGCGCCGGCATCCACCTGCCCGAGCAGCGCGCATATGCCCGCGGGCTCGGCGGCACCGTCGAGGTGACCCCCGTCACCATCGACCGGCTGAGCTTCGGCAGCCTCGAGGCGCGCGGCGTTCGCGCCGCCGTCGCCGACGAGCTTCCGATCTCGCTGCTCGGCCAGAACGTGCTCAGCCAGATCGGTACTGTCGAAATCCGCGGCGACCGGATGGTGCTGCGCTAGCCCAGGCGGGACTTGCGCCGCCGGCGCTCCGGGGTGGGCGATCGAGACCCTGGTGCCCGGCTCGGCGGCGATGATCCGGACCGTCGCGCCGAGATGTTTCGAAAGGGCCTCGACGATCCCCGTGCCAAGGCCCGCTTTGGCGCCCGGTCCCCCCGACGGCATGCCGACCCCGGTGTCGCGCACCGACAAGGTCCAGGCCGGCCCGTCCGACGCGAAATCGACGCCGATCGTTCCCTTGCGATGATGCGGGAAGGCATGTTTGAGGGCGTTGATCACCAGCTCGGTGACGATCAGGCCGAGGCTCACGGAAATGTCGGCCTTGATCATGCTCTCGTCCACTTTCACGTTCAGCGAGAGCTGGTCGTGGTCGCGGATCATCGAGGCGCCGATGCTGGCGCACAGATCGGTGAAATAGGCCCTGAGCGCGACATCGCCGTGCGTGCCGGCGGCGAGCTGCCGTTGCATGGTGGCGATCGACATCACCCGGTTGCGCGCGTCGCGCAAATGCCCCCTGGCCTGTTCGGAGCGCACCTTCCTGGCGCTCTGCATCAGCACGCTGGCGATGATCTGCAGGCTGTTGGCGACCCGGTGCTGAAGCTCCTGGAGCAGAATCGCCTTCTCATGCAGGAGATCGTCCTTGAGCTTGGCGTTGACGCGGGCCTCGGTGACGTCTGCCACGGCGACCAGAAGCCGGTCTCCGGCCAGATCCGCGAGATCGAGCCTGCGGGCATTGACCACCAGCTGGCGCGTGACCTTGCCGTCGCGGGCGAGGTCCAGCTCGTAGGCGTCGATCTCCGCGGCCCCCGCGGCGGTCGCCTTCAGCAGCGACGCGAGCTGGGGCAGGTTCCATTCCCCCGCGCCGAGGCTGGCGAGCGGCGCCCCCGCGACGTCAGCGGGGTCGAGCGAGAAAGCCTCGCAGAAGGAGCGGCTGGCGGCGACGATCGCGAGATTGCCGTCGATCAGGAGCAAGGGGGTGCTGGACGAGGTGATGACGGCCAGGGCCAGACTGTCGCCGCCCTCGGCGGGAACCGATACGGGGGTAACCATGGGTGGATCCTTGGCGGGGAACTCGCGGAGCGAAAGCAACCCGGCGAACCTTCATAGCATAGTTTCGGGGGCCAACCTATTTTAAGATTCTCGGGTGCTTCCGTACTCGCGGGTCCGCGATCTATGCGCCGGCTCAGTCCCGGCTCAATTAATAGCCGCCGATGCCCGAGAATTTCTTTGCGGTTACGGCGAACGGAGCGGGGCGCCTTTAATTCGGGCGCCAATTAGGTTATCGGGACTTACCCGCATTCTCCCCGAGAACGCGATAGGGCCGGGCGCTGGCCGAAACACGTCCGGCCCGCCTTCACGCGAGGATTGAATAAAAAGGGGCGCCCCGTGAGGAGCGCCCCCTTTTTCACGTCATGCCCGGCCTAGCGGCAGCGCAGGTCGCGGCGGCCGTTGTCGCGGTCGACCTCGCGGCCGATCGCGCCGCCCGCGACGGCGCCGAGGATCGTGCCGAGCGTGCTCGAACGGCCGTCATCGAGGGCATGGCCGATCAGCGCACCGGCGCCGGCGCCGATGATCAGGCCGGTGGTGCCGTCGTTGCGGCGGCAATAATTGCGGCCGTCGCGGCCGCGATAGATCCGGTCGTTCGCGCTCAGCCGGCGCTCGCGATAATAGCGGCCGTCGCGATAATAATCGTCGGCATAATAGGCGCCGCCCTCCGGCGGGCGATTATAATCGTAGCGATTGTAGGTGCGCCAATCGCGGGCGCGCGCCTGGCTCAGCTCGCGGGCGCACTCGCGGCGCTCCTGGCGATATTCGCGGCGGGTGTCGGCGTCGCGCAGCTCGCGCTGGCATTCGCGGGCTTCGCGGCGTTCGTTGCGGCCGCTCTGGGCGGCGGCGGGAGTGAGAGCAATAGGGACGGCAATCGCCGCCATGGTGGCGGCAAGGATAAGCTTACGCATTTCAATTCTCCTGGGAGGAACTGAAATAGAACGAAGCGGAACGCACTAAGTTTCGCGGCCGGAATATTGGTGGCCGTTCCCTAGTGGGCGGAATGGGCCGGCAGGGGGCGCCGCGCCTCGGCCAGCGCCCGATCCAGTGTGGCGGCGGCGAACGGCTTTGGCACGACGACGGCATGCGGCAGGCGCTGCAAAACCTCCCAGCCCGATGCGGTGAGGAACAGGACCGTGACCGGGCGCCGGCGGCAGATCGCCTCGACCGCGGCTATGCCGCAGCCCGCGGCGAGCCGCACGTCGGCGGTGACGAGGTCGGGCGGGCGCCGCTCCGCCGCGGCCACGGCCTCGGCCTCGGTCACCGCGAAATCGACGCTGGTGCAGCCGGACGCGGCCAGCCGGTCCTCGATCAACAGGGCGATGATCGGTTCGTCTTCGATAATCAAGGCGTGCATCGCGTCTGACCCTCCGGCGGGGCGGGAGCGCGATGTCTCTCAGCCGCCGGAGCCCGAGGCTTTCCCGGCGATGGGTGCTGAATGCGCGGGCCACCGGAAAGTTCACGCAGATTAGGGGCGTGCGCTTAAATGGTATAAGGCGTGCGTATCACCGGTTCCCTATCGTGGCGCACTGGTGGCTGAGAGACTCTACAGCGCTCCCGCCTGCGTGGAGTGCTCGCAATGTCCCCGTCCCCGGATACGACCCTGGAGCCCATGCTTCGCAAGCTCCAGCAATGGCGGCCGCTGGGCGAAGACGATCTCGCGGCGTTGCGGGCGCTGCCCTACCGGACGATCAAGCTGCGGCCGCAGGAATATGTCGTGCGCGAAGGGGACCGGCCGCAGCATTCCTGCCTGATGCTCTCGGGCTTCGCCTTCCGTCACAAGATCGCCGGCAATGGCGGGCGGCAGATCTTCTCGATCCACATGCGGGGCGATCTCGCCGACCTGCAGAATTCCCTGCTGGGCAGGGCCGACCACAACCTGCAGGCGCTGACCCATGTCGAGGTCGCGATGATTCCGGTCGAGGCGGTCCAGCGAATCTCGTTCGAGCGGCCCGAGGTGGGCCGGGCGATGTGGTACGAGACCCTGGTCGACGCCTCGATCTTCCGCGAATGGACGCTGAACGTCGGCCGGCGCGACGCGAGGACGAGGGCCGCGCACATGCTCTGCGAATTCGCGCTGCGGCTCGAAACGGCCGGTCTCGGCGCGCAATGCGACTACGAATTGCCGATGACCCAGGAACAGCTGGCCGACGCCCTGGGGCTGACCTCGGTCCACGTCAACCGGATGCTGATGAGCCTCGGCAAGGAAGACCTGATCAAGCGGACCAATCGCGCGATCAAGATCAACGACTGGACCGCTTTGGCCAAGGTCGGGGATTTCGACCCGGCCTATCTCCACCTCGACCGAAGCGAGCGGCCAGCCCAGGCCGCAACATGAATCAGGAAAGTCCTATAACCCAGGTGAGGGCGCGATGATTGCGGCGGCGGTATGACCGGCGAGAGAGCGATGGTCGGAACGACGACATCATGCACGCATTGATCATCGAGGACAATTTCCTCATCGCCACCCTGATTGAGGATATCCTGCGCGGCCTCGGCTACACCTCTTTCGATTTCGCCGAGCGCGAGGCCGATGCGATCCGCGCCGCCGAACGAAGATGCCCAGATCTGATCACCGCCGACCAGCGGCTGACCGACGGCAGCGGCGTCGACGCGGTCCGCGCGATTTGCGCCGGGCGGGCGATCCCGGCGGTCTTCATCTCCGATTATCAGGAGGACGTGCGCAGACTCGCGCCCGACGCGATCCTGATCGGCAAGCCGTTCAACGACCGGATGCTGAGCGAGGCGGTGGCGCGGGCGATCGCCGCGCCCATGCAGGCCGGCCAGCCGGCGGGATAGACGTCAGGGCGCCGCCTTGCGCCGTACGGGAACGTTGACGTTGCAGACGTCGACCCCGCCCTGGGGAACCCTGAAGAAATCGCCGCCGCGATTGGCGCGGCCGGTGACGTAGGCGGTGAAGGTTCGGGTGTCGCTGCGCATCGCCTCGAAGCGCGGGCGCTCGGCCTCGGGGATGTCGGCGGCGAGCCGGATGCGGGCGATCGGGATCGGGGTTTCGCCCCGGTCGGCCTGATAGAAGCCGAGATTGCCGGTGCCGCGCGGGCGGGCGGAAAGCAGGTTCATGCCCTCGATCACCCGGCCGACATTGGCGATGTTGCGGTCGAGCGGGCGCGGGCTGTGGCCGATCACCGCGTAGAGCTCGCCGCCCGTGCCGGTCGACGGCGCGAGATCGCGGCCGACGCCGACGCTGGCATAGCAATGGGTGAGCCAGGCCATGCGCCGGCGCGGATCGTAGCCGACCGGCCAGCCGTTCACGTGGCCGACCATGGGCGCATAGCTGTCCGGAAAGCCGAGCGGGCGGATGGCGAGGCCGGCGGTGCTCCGCTCATATTCGGCCGGCGGCTGCGCGACGACGCCCTCGGGCAAAGGCACTTCGGCATCGCCATTGCCCCATTGCGCGACGTAATTGTCCTGCACCCGGTAGATCGTCGCCGCGTTCCACCAGCCGGCGCGGGCGAAGCGCCGCATATTGGCGACATGGACCGGCGCGAAATCGGGCGCGAGCTCGATGATCACGGTGCCGCCCCCCTGCAGCTCCAGCACCAGCAGGTTCTCCGGATCGATCGGCCGCCAGTCGGCGGCCGTGGAGCGCTCGACCACCTGGGCGGGCTCGGTCGCGTCGGCGACTGGGGCGGGCCGCCAGGAGCCGGTCTGGGCCGAAGCGGCGGTGGCGAGGAGCAGGGCGAGGGGGGCGAAGCGGCGCATGGGAATCCTTCCGGAAATGACCGGCGGCAAATTCTGCGGATTTACGCGGCCGGGCAAGCGCTTATTGTCGAGAGGCGACGGAGGGGGCGTGATCGTGGGACTGGTCCGGCTGGTGTTGAAGATAATCGGCTGGCTGCTGGCGCTGCTCGTCGCGGCGCTGATGGTCTTCCGGATGGTCGCCTGGGCGCGGGAGACCGAGGACGGGCGGCCGGCGCAAAGCACGCTGGTGGCGACGCCCTTGGGACAGGTCGCGGTGCAGCTCTCCGGCCCGGAAGGCGGCCGGCGGATCGTCCTGATCGGCGGGACGGCGGGATGGAGCGGCTTCTGGCGCAACGTCGCCGCGCACCTGGCGGCGCGGGGCTGGCGGGTGGTGGCGGTGGATCTGCCGCCGTTCGGCTATTCCGAGCATGACGCGCAGGGACGCTACGACCGGGCCAGCCAGGCGGCGCGGCTGGAGGCGGTGCGCGCGGCTTTGGGCGGCGAGGGCGCGGTCGTGGTCGGGCACAGCTTCGGCGCCGGGGCGGCGCTGGAGCTGGCGCTGCGCTCGCACGGGCTTTCGCGGCTGGTATTGGTCGATCCGGCCTTGGGACCGCTCGATCCGCCTGCGCAAGGAGGGAGCTGGGCGCTGCGGCAGAGCTGGATAATGCAGCCCGTGACTTCTGCGAGCATGACCAATCCGTTGCTCACGGGGCGCCTGCTGCGCTCGATGCTGGCGCGGACCGAGACGGCGGACGCCTGGGTGGAGACGATCGGGCAGCCGATGCGCCGCCGGGGCACCACCGCCGCTTATGCCGCCTGGCTGCCGGCCCTGTTCGCGAGCGACGACGGGGGTCTGAGCTTCAGGAGCGCCGAGGTGCGGCGGCTCCGAGTGCCGCTGCACCTGATCTGGGGCGAGGCCGACACCGTCACCCCGATCGCGCAGGGCGAGGCGCTGGCCCGGGTCGTGCGGCCGGCGAGCTTCGCCCGCTTGCCGGGCACGGGCCATATCCCGCATATCGAGGACGAGGCGCGCTTTCTGGCCGCGCTCGACGCCGCCATCGGGGAGCCGAGATGAAGCGCAAGAAGCTGCTGATCACCGTGTCGGTGCTGGCCTTGGTGACCGCCGGAACGGGCCTCTATGTCGCGCCGCTCGCCGCCGAGCCCGAGGGCGAGAAGGATTGCGGAAGCGTGCTGCCTGCCCTCCCCGCGCGCCCCGCGGCCCCCGCACAGGCGGCGGCCGTGCCCGAGCCGCATTGGGCGCAGCGCGGCGGGACGGTCAACGATGCCAGCTGCCTCAGCCGGACGCCGGTGGCGGGCGTGGTCGCGGTCCGGAACGAAGCGGACGTGGCGGCGGCGCTCGCTTATGCGCGCGTGCACAACCTGCCCGTCTCGCCCGCCGGCGTGCGCCATTCGATGGGCGGGCAGGCCTTCCAGCGCGGCGGCGTGATGCTCGACATGCGGGCGATGAACGCGATCCGGCTCGACGCGGCGGCGCGGACGGTGACGGTCGGGACGGGCGCGACCTGGCACGACATCCAGAATGCGATCCACCCGCATTTCTCGGTCAAGGCGATGCAATCGACCGACATCTTCACGGTCGGCGGCTCGATCTCGGTCAACGCGCACGGCATGGATCATCGCGCCGGGGCGCTGATGGGCTCGATCAAATCGCTGCGGATCATGCTGGCCGACGGGCGGGTCGTGACGGCGTCGCCGACGGTGGAGCCCGAGCTCTTCACCCATGCGATCGGCGGCTACGGGCTGTTCGGCGTGATCCTCTCGGCCGAGCTGGAGGTGGTGCCGAACGACATCTACGCCTCCTCGCGCTCGATGATCCGCTACGACGAATTCCCGGCCAATTTCGCGCGGATCGCGGCGGACCCCGAGATCGGGCTGACCTATGCGCATCTTTCGACCGCGGAGGGCTCACTGCTCGAAGAGGCGTTGGTCTATTCCTACCGGCGCGTGCCCGATCAGAGCGGCGAACGGCCTTCGCTCGGCGAGGTTTCGGCGACCCGTTCGCGGCGGCTGTTCGTCAATCTCGCCAAGCGCGGCAGCTGGTGGCGCTCGCTGAAATGGTGGGCGGAGAAGAATCTGGAGCACCGCTTCGAAAGCTGCACGATCACGCGGGCGCAGGCGATGGGCGACGGCGAGGCCTGCCTGGTCAGCCGCAACGACCCGATGCACGACAGCGTGCCGTACCTGCGCAACAATTTGCGCGACGAGACCGACATCCTCCACGAATATTTCGTGCCGCGCGACCGGATCGTGCCGTTCATCGACGGGCTTCGCGAGATTTTCCGGGCGCAGGATGTGAACCTGGTCAACGCCTCGATCCGCGCGGTCGATACCGAGCATAATGCGCTGAGCTACGCGCCCGGCCCGGCCTTTTCGGTGGTGCTCTACATCAACCAGCCGGTGGACGCGGAAGGCTCCGAGCGGATGCGGCGGCTGACCAGCGATCTGATCGACCTCACCCAGCGCTTCGGCGGGCGCTTCTTCCTGCCCTATCAGCTCCATTACACGCCCGCGCAGCTGGAACGGGCTTATCCGGAGATCCGGCAGTTCTTCGCGGCGAAGCGGCGCTGGGATCCGGAAGGGCGGTTCAGCAACAGCTGGTATGCGCGCTATTCGCCGGCGCTGATCGCGGCGGAGCAGCCCGCGGCGAGCCTCCCCTCCAGCACCAGCCGGGCGCCGGCCCGGTAGAGCGCGGCGGGATCGGCGCGGGCGATCACCACCCCGTTCCGGATCCCGATCACCTGCCCGCCCGAATTCACCACCGCGCGCACCGCCGCGTGCATGTCGCCGAGCACGGCGACGTCGCGGCCTTCGGGGCCGACGAAGGGCATGGCCAGCATGATCGCGGCCCAGCCGGCGAGGGCGAGAGCGGCTTGAGCGAGCCGTCTGAATGCGGGTGCGATCAGGTGGGTCATATTGTTCCCCGGCGAAGGCCGGGGTCCAGGGCCCGGCACTCGCCGGGCTCAGGCGCGAAAGCTCGGAGAAAGCCTTCGGCTCCTGGGCTCCGGCCTTCGCCGGGGAACAACTCAGGCTGATCGGGCTCGAGCCTAATAATCGTAGACATGCTCGAGTTCGCCGCCGGCCGCGCGCGTGCCCCGGATCAGGCCGAGCAGGCGAGGCACCTTCACGTTGAGCCCGACTCGGCGCCAGCCCGGCCGGTCCTCGAGCGGAACCTCGGTCATCACATAGGTGGAGGCGGGCGGGCGGACATTGTCGGGCAGCAGGAGGGTGACAAAGATATCGTCGTTGCCGGCGATCTCGCTGAGCGCGACCGGCGTCGCCGCGAGGCGCTGCATCAATTGGGTGAATTGCTCGTAGCGCGGGGTTTCGACCGCGACATAGCCGTCCGCGAGCCGGGCGACGGGGCGGAAGCGCGGATCGACGGCGGCGACGGCGGCGGGTTCGGCGCGGACGACGAGGCGGAGCGTCAGCTCGTCCCGCCCCAGGGTTGCGCCCGAGGCCCAGCCGATCAGCCCGCCATAACCGGCCTTGGCGCCATATTCGAGGCTGAGCGCGAGCCGCCGCTCCCAGTTGCGGATCACGGCGCCGGACGAGCTGGTGCCCCACAGGCCGCTTAAGGTCTGGCCGAACGGGTAAGCGTACCAGGGCGTCTGGTGCATGAAGGCGCCGTAGCTTTGCCACGCCTCGGCATTATAGCGGTCGTTGGCGCTTTGATGGCCGCCGATCAATTCGAAGAGCCGGCCGATCGTGTTTTCGTAGGCCGCCTTGACGAACATCTCGGTCTGGAAGCTCACTCCGATCACGTAGAGCAGGGTCTTGTAGTGGGCGGAGCCGCCCTGCGCCGCCGCGGCCCGATTGGCGGCGCAGACGCCGGACCAGAAAGAGCGCACCTGCCCCCAATGGCCGAAGCCGCTCGGCCGGTTGCCGGCGCCGAGATAGCGGCCATAGGTCTCGGCCGAGTAGACGATCGTCCATTCGGGATAGGTGAGCCAGGTCTGCGCCTCCGGGCGGCGCCCGGCCTGCCCCGGCAGGCGCGAGGCGAACGGGGCTTCGGCGTCCAGCCCCTCCTGCGGCGAGCGGCATTGGGTCTCGACATAGGCGATCGGCACGAGCGCCGAGGCGAGGAACGTGCCGCCGAGGCCGAGCAGGATTTTCCAGCGTTTGTTCACGCGGCCACCGGCTGAGGGACGCGGGCCAGGCGGTAGCCGATCCAGGCGGCGAGGCCGCCGATGATCAAATGCGGCACGTTGGCGAAGAATTTGATCATCCAGCTGAGCTCGAGCACGCCGTAGATGAAGATGCCGCCGTCGAGATAGCCCGAGCCGAGCAGGAAGCCCATCACGCCGTCGAGGAAATAGAGCGGCCCGAAAATGCGGAAATAGGTCGCCGCCGCCTCGCGCGACCGCCAGGCGGCGATCGCCGCCCAGGCGCCGGAGGCGAAGTGCAGGCTGTTGTCGTAGAAATCGAGCGTGAACAGGCCGAACAGCCGGCCCTGATCGTCGTTGAACTGAGGCACGAAATCGAGCCCGACGATCGCCATGAAACCAAGGAAATAGATCCAGCCAAACAGCCTGATTCTGTCCATGCGCCCCTCCTTGCGGCGCCGGGCATAACATGGGCGGGGCGCATCCGTCATGGGGCCGCCGCTCGATTCATGCTAAGCTGCGACTCGCGGGTTGGGGACCGGCTGTTCAGGGAGACGCGCCATGCCTTTCATCACCACCAGCGACGGCACGGAAATCTTCTACAAGGACTGGGGACCGAAGGACGCGGCCCCGATCGTCTTCCATCACGGCTGGCCGCTCTCCGCCGACGATTGGGACAATCAGATGCTGTTCTTCCTGGGGAAGGGCTTCCGGGTCATCGCCCATGACCGGCGCGGCCACGGTCGCTCGACCCAGACCGACAGCGGTAACGAGATGGATACCTATGCGGCGGACATGATCGCGCTCGCGGCGGCGCTCAATCTGCACGGCGCGGTCCATATCGGCCATTCCACCGGCGGCGGCGAGGTGGCGCACTATGTCGCACGCGCCCAGCCCGGCCGGGTCGCCAAGGCGGTGCTGATCGGGGCGGTGCCGCCGGTCATGGTGAAGAGCGAGACCAATCCGGGCGGCACTCCGATCGAAGTGTTCGACGGTTTCCGCACCGCGCTCGCCGCCAACCGGGCGCAGCTCTACGCCGATATTCCCACCGGCCCGTTCTACGGCTTCAATCGCGAAGGCGCGACCGTGAGCCAGGGCGTGATCGACAATTGGTGGCGCCAGGGGATGATGGGTGGGGCGAAGGCCCATTACGACTGCATCAAGGCCTTTTCCGAAACCGACTTCACCGAGGATCTGAAGGCGATCGATCTGCCGGTGCTGGTGATGCACGGCACCGACGACCAGATCGTGCCCTATGCGGATTCGGCGCCGCTGGCCGCGGCGTTGCTGAGCAACGGCACGCTGAAGAGCTATGAGGGGCTGCCGCACGGCATGTGCACGACCCATGCCGACCTGATCAACGCCGATTTGCTGGACTTCATCGGCGCGCCGCAGGCCGCGGAGAAGCCGTTCATCCTGGCGACGCCGAACGCCGAATAAGGTGGCCGCCCGATCGATCATCGACACGCGCCGGGAGCAGATGTTCCCGACACTGAGTGAAGCCGAGCTCGACCGGCTGCGCCGGTTCGGGACGCCGCGCCGGTTCGCGGCCGGCGAAGCGCTGGTGCGCAACGGCGATACCGGTCACGGCCTCACCCTCATCCTCTCCGGCCGGGTCGAGGTCAGCCAGCGCGACGGGGCGGGCGTCAGCACCCCGATCGTCGTGCACGGCCCCGGCTCGTTCATGGGCGAGCTGGCCCAGCTTTCCGGCGGGCCTTCGTTCGTCGACGCCACCGCGCTGGAGGATGGCGAGGCGGTCGCGATCCCGCCCGAGCGCCTCCGCGCTTTGCTGGTCGCCGAGGCCGAGCTCGGCGAGCGGATCATGCGGGCCCTGATCCTGCGCCGGGTCGGGCTGATCGAGACGGGCGGCGGCGGGCCGGTCGTGGTCGGCCCCGACGGCGACGGCGACGTGCTCAGGCTGGTCAATTTCCTGACCCGCAACGGCGTCCCGCACCAGCGCTTCGACCCCGGCCACGACAGCTGCGCGCGGACCCTGATCGAGCGGTTCGAGGTCGCGCCCGAGGAATTGCCGATCGTGCTGTGCCCGAGCGGCAAGCTGCTGCGCAACCCGAGCGAAAGCGGGCTGGCGCGCTGCATCGGGCTGGTCGGGCCGATCGATCCCGACCGGCTGTTCGATCTGGTGGTGATCGGCGCCGGGCCGGCGGGCCTCGCGACCTCGGTCTATGCGGGCTCGGAAGGGCTCGACGTGCTGACGCTCGATTGCCGCTCGTTCGGCGGGCAGGCCGGCGCCTCCTCCAGGATCGAAAACTATCTCGGCTTCCCGACCGGGATTTCGGGAATGGCTTTGATGGGCCGCGCCTTCAATCAGGCGCGGAAATTCGGCGTCGAAATGGCGATTCCGGACGAGGCATTGAAGCTCGAATGCGGCAACGATCCGCTCCATCTGGTCCTTGCCACCGGCGAGCGGGTGCAGGCACGGGCGGCGGTGATCGCCACCGGCGCGCGTTACCGGCGGCTGGAGGTGCCCGGGCTCGACGCCTTCGAGGGCACGACCGTCCATTACTGGGCCTCGCCGATGGAAGGGCAGCTTTGCGCGGGCGCCGAGGTCGCTTTGGTCGGCGGCGGCAATTCGGCGGGGCAGGCGGTGGTGTTTCTCGCCGGGCAGGCGAAGAAGGTGACCATGCTCGTGCGCAAGCCGCTCGCGGCGACCATGTCGGCCTATCTGATCGAGCGGATCGAGAGCCTTCCCAATGTCGAGATCGTCACCGGCGTGGAGGTTTCGGCGCTCGAGGGAGAGGGGGAGCATCTCGCCGCGATATGCTGGCGGGATCTCGCCTCGGGGGCACAGGGCCGGGCCGCGATCAGTCACCTCTTCTCCTTCATCGGCGCCGAGCCGAATACGGACTGGCTGCGCGCCTCCGGCCTCAAGACCGATGCGCGCGGTTTCGTCTGCACCGGCGCCGATGCCGGCGAGGACCGGCTGCCGCTCGAAACCAGCCGGAGCGGCGTGTTCGCCGTCGGCGACGTGCGCGCCGGCTCGGTGAAGCGCGTGGCGGCCTCGGTCGGCGACGGCGCGCAGGTGGTGGCCGCGGTGCACGCCTATTTCGCCCGCACCGCGGCGGAACAGGGGGCGGCACGAACGGTTCAGACGGCATAACCCAATACTCATCGAGGAGATTCGACATGGCGGGCAGGGACGACATCAGCGAGCATATGGAAGTGATCGGCGCGGACGGCGTCCATGTCGGCACGGTCGACAAGGTGGAAGGCGACCGGATCAAGCTGACCAAGAAGGACAGCGGCCAGGGCGGCCATAAGGGCCACCACCATTATATCTCGCTCGGCCTCGTCGCCGAGGTGGAGGGCGACAAGGTCCGGTTGTCTGCGAACGGCGATGTCGCGGTAACCTTCGAGGAAGAGGAAGATGCCGCCTCCTGACGCGCCGCTTGGGTCATTCCGGAGTTGATCCGGGATCCATGAAACACCGGTCGGCGAGAATCCTCGCACACCGTGTTCATGGGTCCTGACTTTCGTCAGGATGACGGTGGGTGGGCTTGATTTCCGCCTCTGCCCGGCGCTCAATCGGCGCCGGGAGGGACGCGCATGTACCGACACCTGCTTTTCCTGGCGGCGCTCGCTTCGCCGGCCGCGGTTCATGCCCAGGCCGAGCTGCGCGGGGTCGAGGATCCGCGCGTTTTCGTGCGCGACATGTATGCGCGTTACGCCGCGACGAACGATGCGCCGATCCCGGAGCCGCGCTATGCCTACAGCGCCCGGCTCGCCGCTTTGTTCGAAGCCTATGACGGCTGGCAGCGGGCGCATGAGGATCTGGTCGGCTCGCTCGATTTCGATTGGTGGACGAACGCGCAGGATTGGGCGATCCGCGACGTTTCGATCGTCGAATTCAATTTCCCGGGGGAGCGCAAGGTCGTCGAAGCCCACTGGCGAAATTACGACCGGCAGGATTCCAGCCGCTTCTTCTTCCTCCGCGAAAACGATCGCTGGGTGCTGGACGACGTGATCAACGGCACCGGCCGGGGCGACGACGGCTGGACGCTGTCGGCGCTGCTGCAAGCGCGCGAGGAATGAGGCGCGCGGCCGTTCTTGTCGCCCTGCTGTTCGCGGGCGCTGCGGCGGCGCGCGAAAGACCAGCGGTCTATTATGCTTGCAAGATCGAGCGTGCCAATGCGGGGGGAAGTCTCTCGATCGAATGGCGGGTTCCCGAGGACGGCGCGGGCGGGCCCTCCTACATCTTCTGGTCCTCCCAGCGGCAGCTGGAGCGGGTGAACTTCAGCACGGTCTGGCCAATCGCCGACGGGCGCATCGTGTCGCCGGACGGCGTCATGATCTATGTGACGCAATGGCACACGCGCGGACGACGCCGGATCGAGTTGCGGCGCGTGCCCGAAGCCGCCGATCAGCCGGTGCGGATGTACGCCGGACGATTCGACCGCCGGAGATTCCAAGTCTCGATCTCCATACCCCTGCCCGGGATGCGCGCCTTCCTTCGGCGGGCGACCGCGCTCGAAGTCCGCGTCGTCGATCCGCGCGGACGGATCCTCGCCAGCGAGATGTTGAATCCGGCGCTGGTTGAGACGCTGCCGGCCCTGCTCGACGGACTCCAGGCGGAACTGGATGCCGTGCGCGCCAATTATCGCGAGCGGTGCGAGCGTCGCGAGCCCGGCGACGAAATCGTCGTCGTCTGACACGGAAAAGGGGCGGATCGCTCCGCCCCTTTCCGCGAGGCAGGCGGGACGGCCTACCAGATGTGCACGCGCTGCTCGGGCGGCAGGTACATGCGGTCGCCGGGCTGCACGTTGAAGGCGCGGTACCAGGCGTCGATGTTGCGGACCGCGCCGTTGATCCGGAATTCGTCCGGGCTGTGCGGATCGGTCAGCACGCGCTGGCGCAGGAAGCCTTCGCGGTCCTTGCTGCGCCAGACCTGCGCCCAGGCGAGGAAGAAGCGCTGATCGCCGGTGAGGCCGTTGATGACGGGCGGCTCGCCATGCTGGGCGATGTGGCGGCGATAGGCGGCATAGGCCATTTCGAGCCCGCCGAGATCGCCGATATTCTCGCCCATGGTGAGCTGGCCGTTGACCGTCAGGTCCGGCAGGGGCCGGTAGCTGCTATATTGCTGGCCGAGCCGGGTCGTGCGCTCGGTGAAGCGCTGCGCGGCGACCTCGCTCCACCAGTCGCGCACCCGTCCCTGCGGATCGAAGCGGCGGCCCTGATCGTCGAAGCCGTGGCCGATCTCGTGGCCGATCACCGCGCCGATCGCGCCGTAATTGACCGCAGGATCGGCATTGGGATCGAAGAAGGGCGGTTGCAGGATGCCGGCCGGGAAGGTGATCTGGTTCTGCAGCGGATTGTAGGAGGCGTTGATGATCTGCGCGTTCATCCCCCAAAGCCGCCGGTCGACCGGATTGGGCAGGCGGGACAGCTGCAAATTCCAGTTGAACTCCGCGGCGCGGACCATGTTGCCGAGCAGGTCGCCGCGGTCGACGCGATAATTGGTATAGTCGATCCAGACCACCGGATGGCCGATCCTGGGCTCGAACGCGTCGAGCTTGGCAAGCGCCGCGGTGCGGGTCGCATCGTCCATCCAGTCGCTGGCCCGCAGCCGCTCGGCGAAGGCGGCGCGCAAATTGCCGACCAGCTCGTCCATCTGCCGGCGGCTCTCGGCCGGGAAATGGCGCTCGACATAGATTTTGCCGACCGCCTCGCCCATCGAGTTGTTCAGGATGGTGATCCCGCGCTTCCAGCGATCGCGTTGCTGCTGCTGGCCGCCGAGCGTGCGGTTGAAGAAGTTGAACTTCGCCTCGTCGAAGGCACGCGGCAGATATTGGGCGTAGCTGTTGATGAACTGGAAGGTCAGATATTCCTTCCAGGTGTCGAGCGGCACCTCGTCGAGCAGCCGGCCGATCCCGGTGATCGCCGTCGTCTGGGTGGCGATCACCGAGGGGACCGAACCGAGTCCGCGGCGCTGCAGATAGAGGTCCCAGTTGAACTGCGGGGCCAGCTGGGCGAGCTGGGCGCGGTTCATCGGATTGTTGATCGCCTGGATGTCGCGGCTGCGCTCGGGCGTCCAGTGCGCCTCGGCAATGCGCCGTTCGAGCGCGATGATGCGGTCGGCCTTCGCCTCGGGATCGGCGATCCCGGCGAGCCGCTGGAGGTCGATCATGTAGGTGCGGTAGGCGGTGCGGTAGGCATCGTACTGGGCGCCCTCGCGCAGGTAATAGTCGCGGTTGGGCATGCCGAGGCCGCCCTGGCCGGCGATCGCGGTATAGCGGGTCGGATCGGCCAGATCGGGGATGATGCCGATGCCGACCGGCGCGGTGTAGCCGGGGGTGGCGAAGACGCCGATCAGATCGTCGCGGGTGCGGATCGCGTCGATCCGCGCGAGATAGGGACGCAAGGGGGCGGTGCCGCGCGCTTCGATGCCAGCCTCGTCCATCCAGGCGGCATAGAAATCGCCGACCTTGCGCTGCGCCGGATCGCGCGAGGTCGCGCCCTCGGTAACGATGGCGCGGATCTGCTGCTCGATCTCTTCGGAAAGGACGGTCCAGAGGCTCCAGTTGGTGCGGTCGGCCGGAATCTCGGTACTCTGCAGCCAGAGGCCGTTGGCGTAGCGGTTGAAATCGTCGCCCGCCTTGACGCTGGTGTCGCGCGTGGCGAGATCGACGCCCCAGGCGCCGTAGCGGGCCTTGCCGGCGGCCGCGGCCGGCGCCGCGCGCTGCGCCAGGATCGGCGTGGCGCCGGCGAGCAGCAGCGCCGCCGCAAGCGCGATACGTGAGCTTTTCATGATAAAACCCTCCAACGGCAAGAGCTTAGCCGCCCGCCGCTCCCAATGACTGTCCCCAGCACAAGCCCTTGAAGACAAAGGCGATTCGATCAA
>DATINU010000033.1:0-5584 GCA_035473955.1 Allosphingosinicella sp. | reverse complement strand
TGGGCATCTTCGCCCTGCTCGCCATCGCCGCCGTCTATGGCGGCCGCAGCCATTACGATCGCAACCCGGTCGACAGCGACGATCCCAAGCTCAACGACCGCACCGCCCGCCTGATCGGCCAAACCGTGACCGTGGTGCAGGCGATCGCGAACGGCGAAGGCCGGGTGAAGGTCGGCGACAGCGTCTGGACGGCGCGCGGCCCCGACACGCCGGAAGGCGGCCAGGTGAGGGTCGTCGGCGCCGAAGGCAATTGCCTGACGGTGGAGCCGGCCTGACCATGCTCGCCACGGCGGTCCTCCTCCTGGCCGCCGCGCAGGCGCCGACGCAGCCGCAGGCGATCGGGCGGACGGAGCTGCAGCGGCACGATCTCGGCATCAGGGGGCGCGAAGCCGTGCAGGTGCGGGTGGATTTCAGCCCCGGCGCGATCGCCGCGCGGCACCGGCATCCGGGCGAGGAGCTGGTCTTCGTATTGCGGGGAACGCTCGAGCTGCGGATCGAGGGCCGCGAACCGGTCATGCTCCGCCCCGGCGACACAGCCTTCATCCCCGCCGGCGCCGTTCACGAGGCACGCAACACCGGCACCGGCGGCGCTTCCGTGCTGGCGACCTACGTGGTGGAGAAGGGCCGGCCGTTGGTGGTTCCGGTTCCCTAGCGGCGCAGCGCAGGGACCGCCTTCGAATCCGGTCCGCTCAGCCGCGGCGGACGCCCTTCACCCGCTGGAGCAGGCCGATCAGGACGAAGCTCGCTGCGATCGCGGTCACGCCCCAGTAGATGGTTTGGTTCGGGTGGGCGCAGAGGGCGGCGAACCCGGGAAAGCTCCCGCCGCATTCGTAATATTCGACCGGAACCCGCCTGGTTACCGCGGCATATTGCAGCAGGCTCCAGACGATCGCGGCGAGAAGCAGCCAGCAATCCGCGGGCGCAAAGCGCCCGTGGCTGGACGCGCCCCTCTTGAGCTCGGCCAGGAAGGTGACCAGCCACCACAGGAAGATGATCGGCACGAAATAGGCAAGGGCAAGCAACAACCGCGTCAGCCAGGCGAAGCGGGACGGGCTGAACTCTACGCCCGGCGCGCTCAACGTGCCGGTAAAATAGAGCCAGGACCAAAAGCCGGCCAAGGCGAAATAGGCGACGAGCGAGAGCAGCAGCGACATCAGCGCGCCCGCGGCGAGCTTGCCCGGGCTCACGGGCCTCTCCTAAGCGGCGCGATCGACGACAGGATCATATCGATATCGTAGCTGGCCCCAGCGATGATTGTCACCGTCAATCGGCCGGTTTCGACCGCCCCAGTCGCGCGAACGCCCGGCCTCGACCCTAGTTCGCGCGTTGGGCGACACCGCTCCGGATCGCATCCGAGACCAGAGTGCGCAGCCGGTCGTCGGCCACGCGGCCCAGGCGCTCCTGTTCGCGGCCAAGCGCGTCCTGCTGCCGCCCCAGCGCATCCTGCTGGCGGCCGAGGGCGTCTTGCCGCCTGCCGAGCTCCTCTTGCTGGCGGCCGAGCGCCTCGGCCTGGCCTGGCGAGGCGCCGGCCTGCCGGGCGCCCAGCCGGGCCTGCTCCGCGCCCAAGGCGGCCTGACGGCCGCCGAGCGCGGCCTGGCGGGAACCGAGTTCGGCCTGCCGCGCGCCCATCGCCTGCTGCGGCGCGAAGATCGCTTCGGCCCGGCGAAGGGTGGCCGCGTCGCGGATGACATAGGCGGCGCCTTCGTGCCGGACGTAGAGCAGCCCCTCACGGCCGTGACGGAGCGCCCTGGCGCGGCGCAGATCGTCCGTCGACCCGCTCATCGTGCTGTTCTGGCTCCCCGGCGCCAGCAGCACATAGGCATTGCTGTCGGCGCTCCCGCCCGGGCCGGCGGCGGCGGGCCGGCCCAGCACCAGCAGGCCGCAAAGCGCGGCCAAGGCGGCGAGCGCGGCGCGCGGGCGCCGCGAAGACAGGGTGGCGAATGGCTGGATCATTGGTTGTCCTTTCCGGCAGCGGCGCGACGCGCCTGAGCTCACGTCCTTCGTTGCAACTTTCGAGCCAGCCTGCCGCCTCAGGGCGGGGCCGCGCCAGGTCGGGTTCGCCGTTCGATTGCGGACAATCCGGAGTTCGGTTTCGAACATTTCCGGAGGGAGAAATGGCGGAGCGCGCTGGACTCGAACCAGACACCACGGGGGTGCGAGCCGCTTAGCAGGCGGACCCGGACGCCTGTCCGATTCACGCTCCACTTGCGGAGGATGGGCGCCCGATCCGGCGATCCGAATGAAAGCGCCGCCCTCCGTCCGGGCGGCACGGGGCCGCCCGTCAGTTCGAGGGGCTACTGCTCGGGAAAGAGGCGCGCGGCAGATTCATGGGCGTCGGGCTAGCCGGGCCGGCCTTGCCAGTCAATGAACGTCCGCGAACCGCTTTGCGTCGAACCGGCGCGGCCGTTTTGAGCATGATCTGGGCCGGCCGCTGGGCTAAGGCTTCGGCTCGATACGGCCGGTGGGGTATTTTCGAAATGACACGCCTCGCGATCGCTCAGCTTCTGATCTTGCTTGGCCTGTGCCTGGCGCCGCCCGCCCGCGCCCAGACGGTGGCGGAGATCGCGCAGACCTGCCGGCGGGTCGGCGACGTGCCGAGCCGGACGGGCGCGGCGCAGTTCATCCGGATCGATCCCGCCGCCGCCGCGCAGCTGGCCGAGATCGGGCTGGACCGCGCCGCGATCTTCGAGCGCATGGCCGAGACCGCGATCCCGGAGACGATGGGCTGCTGGGCGATGCCGGTCGGCAATTTCGACTCTCAGCTCATCTCGGTGGGCATGTCGCAATGGAATTACGGCACCGGCAGCCTGCAGCCCGTGCTCGAGCAGTGGCGGGAGAGCTTCGGTTCCCGCCGGCGCTTCCGGCGCTCGCTCGCCGCGCTCGCTCCGACCTACGGCGCGCTCCTGTTTTCGCGGGATTGTCTGGCGGTGCCGGTGCGCGCGCCCTGCCGGGACGGGATCCTCGCCGCGCACGATGCCGAGGGGCGGCTCGATCAGGTGCTGGCGGCCGAGCTGACCGCGCTCTTCGAAAGCGATCCCATGCTGCAGGTGCAGGCGGACGCCTATGTCCGGCTGCTGCTGGGCGTGCGCGGCGAGCTGCTGCGACTGTTCCCTTCAGGGCCGGTCACAATGCGCAAGGTGCGCTGGGCGATCGACACGATCGTGCAGCAAGGGCGGCTTCCCCCGGACGAAGACATTACGCGCGTGCGCCGGAGGCTGGAGGCGATGCCGCCGGCGGAGCGCTGGCCGCGGCTGCGCGCGATCTTCGCCTGGTACGCGGCGCTCGCCGAGACGATCGACCAGGACGGGATCGCGCGCGACTATGCCTGGAACGTGGCGCAATGGGGGTGCATGATCGATTGGGGCCTGATCGATCCGGAGCAATATGAGCTGTTGCACCTCACCTTCCTGAGGAGCCGCACCGCGACCGGCAACAGCGGGCGGTGGCAGGCCCTGACCTTCTCCCGCCGCGCCAAGATCATCCTCGGCGTCGGCAGCGTCAGCGGCAGGCGGGACGGCGCGTGCCCGGCCGGGGAAGCCGCGTCAGGTCCGGCGCTATCCACCCCAGCCGCGCCGCTTTCGAAAACAGCAGCTCCCGCGAATAAAAACGCGACGGCCAGTCGCGCCGCCCCTCGGGCGCGAGCAACACGGCGTTGACGCGTTCCGCCAGCCCCCTTCCGTTTCCGCCAGCACGCGTCGCAGCGTCCGAATGAACACCTGCGTGATCGTCTCGTGATGCCCTTTCCCGCTTTTCGCCCGTCCGCGCTTTGCTCGCGGGTCCCGATGGCGCAGAAGGTCCAGCGGGAGGGAATTTACCATGACCGAAAAGGAAGGCGCCGGCGGCGTGCGGATCGCGTGCAACAATGTGGGCCTGGTGCTGATCAGCCCCTATCTGCCGGATTTCTTCAAGATGGGGCGATTTGGACTGGCGCTGTGCCGACGCTCGCGGCCGTGCGGTCCATCTCCTTCAATATCTGGTCGATGGAGAGTGCGGCCAGTACGATTGGATGCTCACGCTCAACAAATTGCTCTGCGGCCAGCCGCCCGATCAGCCGGCGGTCGCGGCGATCAAGCCCGACGAGGCCGAGCTGGCGGCCTGCCGCGCGCTGCAGAGCGCGGTCCTTGTCGGCTGGACGGCGATGGGCGACAACTCGTTCGTCGCCTTGCGGGAAACCTTCCTTGAGCGCTACGGCGAGATCATCGAAACCCCGTCCGGCTGGCGGGTCCGCGTCGAGCGCAAGACTGTGGACGTCCTGCTCGATCAGCTTCCCTGGAGTTTTAGCATGATCCATCACCCGTGGATGGACAAGCCGATCAGCGTCGAGTGGTAGCGGCGGCCGAAGGCAGCGCCGCCAAATCCGGCTCCACCCAAGCCAATCGCGCTTCCTTCGAAAACAGCCGTTCGCGCGAGTAGAACCACAGCGGCCACTCCCGCCGCCCCTCCGGCGTCAGCAGCACGGCGTTGACGCGCTCCGCGAGGCCCTGCCCTTCCGCCTCCGCGAGCTTTCGCCGCAGCGTCCGAATGAACACCTGCGTGATCGTTTCGTGATAGCCCTCGGTGTCGCTGTTCACGCCGCCGACGCTTTCGTTGTACCGGCGGATCAGGTCGGGGAGGTCGCGTTCGGGGTGGATGTCCGCCCGTTCGAGGATCAGCCAGCAGGTCGTCGAGATATGAGCCTCGTGGGTCCATTCGCTTTTGGGGAGCGTGCGGGCGAGGAAGCCCTCGCCCACCGCGCGGATTTCTTCGTCGTTCGGCCAGAGCCGGGGTGCGTGGTCGGTCGTCATATTCATGTCCTTTAGATGGCAAAAGGGAGCGCGCCGGACCCCGGCACGCTCCCTTCAAAAGGTTGAGCTGAAAGCTGGGCGTCAGGCCGTGGTTAAGGTCTCCTGGGTTTGTTGGGGTTGCGCCTGGCCGCCGACACGCGGCGCGGCGGCCAGGACAGCCGCGTCGACTTGGTCGGCGAACTTGGCGAAATTATTGGTGAAGAGCGTCACGAGCCGGGCCGCGGTCGAGTCATAGTCCGTCTTGTCCGCCCAGGTGTCGCGCGGGTTCAGGATCGCGCTGTCGACGCCCGGCACGCCGACCGGGACCTCGACCCCGAAATTGGGGTCGGTGCGAAACTCGACATGGTTCAGCGAGCCGTCGAGCGCGGCGTTGAGCAAGGCGCGCGTCGCCTTGATCGGCATCCGGCTGCCGGTGCCGTATTTACCGCCGGTCCAGCCGGTGTTGACCAGCCAGCAGCGGACGCCACCTTTGGCGATCCGCTCCTTCAGCAGGTTGCCGTAGACCCAGGGGAAGCGCGGCATGAACGGCGCGCCGAAGCAGGTCGAGAAGGTGGCTTCGGGTTCGGTCACGCCGATCTCGGTGCCGGCCACCTTAGCGGTGTAGCCCGAGAGGAAGTGGTACATCGCCTGCTCGGGCGTGAGGCGGGCGATCGGCGGCAGCACGCCGAACGCGTCCCATCCGTGGCCGGATCGGCCTTGAGCGAGGGCGCGTGCAGGATGGTGAAGGGCGGCTCGCTGGACGGCGACGGACCGAGGAACATGTTCTTCGCGAACAGGTTGTGCCACGCGCGCTCGGTGAC
>DATINU010000032.1:0-9811 GCA_035473955.1 Allosphingosinicella sp. | reverse complement strand
CGGACCTCGCGACGATGTTCGAGGCGGCGCGCTGGGCGCCCTCGGCGTTCAATTCGCAGCCCTGGCATTTTCTCTACGCCAAGCGCGGCGACGCCAATTGGGAGCGGTTCCTGTCGCTGCTCATCCCCTGGAACCAGAGCTGGGCGCACACCGCCTCGGTGCTGGTCTATATCGTCTCGGACACCTTGCCCTTCACCGACAAGAAGACCGGCGAGCCGTCGCCCTCGACCACACACAGCTTCGATGCGGGCGCGGCCTGGGTCAGCCTCGCGCTCCAGGCGACGCGGATGGGCTATCACGCGCACGGCATGTCCGGCATCCAGTACGAGCTCGCCCGCGCCGAGCTGGGCCTGCCCGGGCGCTACCAGCTCAACGCCGCCTGCGTGATCGGCCGGATCGGCGACATCGCCCAGCTCGACGAAAAGATGCAGGCGCGCGAGCATCCGTCGGACCGCAAGCCGCAGGGCGAATTCGTCCACGCCGGCAATTTTCCCGCCCAAGGCTGAGGGCTTGCGCCGCGCCCGCAAAGGGTGAACATTCCGCCGCTGGCTGGCTTTAGGGGGCCTGACGCATGACGGTCGAAGCGGGTGCATCCAAAGGGCGCGTGATCACGCTGCCGGCGCGGCCCGAGCCGATCCGCGTCTCGGTCGAGGAGACCGCGATCGTCGTCATCGACATGCAGAACGCCTATGCCTCCAAGGGCGGCTATGTCGACGAGGCCGGCTTCGACATATCCGGCGCGGCCGGCACGATCGGCCAGATCGCCAAGGTGCTGGAGACCGCGCGCGAGGCCGGCGTCCTCATCGTCTACCTGCAGAACGGCTGGGACCCGGACTATGTCGAGGCCGGCGGCCCCGGCTCGCCCAACTGGCACAAGTCGAACGCGCTGAAGACCATGCGCGCGCGGCCCGAGCTGCAGGGCAAATTGCTCGCAAAGGGCGGCTGGGATTACGCCCTGGTCGACGGGCTCGCGCCACAGCAGGGCGACATCGTCCTCCCCAAGACCCGCTACAGCGCCTTCTTCAACTCGCAGCTCGACAGCACTTTACGCTCGCGCGGGATCCGCAACATCGTCTTCGTCGGCATCGCCACCAACGTCTGCGTCGAATCGACCCTGCGCGACGGCTTCCACCTCGAATATTTCGGGGTGATGCTGGAGGACGCGACCCACCATCTCGGCCCCGATTTCATCCAGGCGGCCAGCGTCTACAATGTCGAGAAATTCTTCGGGTGGGTTTCGACGGTCGCTGATTTCTGCGGCACCTTCGGCCAGATCGCCGAGGAGGAGAAATAAGGAGAGACTGATGCCGTTCGAGTCGATCAACCCGCCGCAATTCCCGACGCCGATCGCGCCTTATTCGGCGGGCACGAAGGCCGGAAACACGGTCTACGTCTCGGGCACGCTGGCGCTGGGGGAGGGGGGCAGCGTCCTCCATCCCGGCGATTGCGCGGCGCAGACCCGCCACGTGCTGGAGACGATCAAAATTACGCTCGAAGCCGCAGGCGCCTCCATGGCCGATGTCGCCTTCAACCATATCTTCCTGACCGATTGGGCCGATTATCCGGCGATGAACCAGGTCTATGCCGAATATTTCCCGGGCCTGAAGCCGGCGCGCTACTGCATCCAGTGCGGGCTGGTGAAGCCCGGCCTGGTCGTCGAGATCGCCAGCGTGGCGCATATCGGCTGATGCCGCACGCCGCCGGTCTCTGGTACGAATGGCATGGGCCGGACGACGGCGAGGTTCTGATCCTGTCGGCCGGGCTCGGTGGCTCGGCATCTTATTGGACACCCAATCTGTCCGCGCTGGCCGGGCGTTTCCGCGTGCTGGCCTACGATCATCGCGGCACCGGCCGCAGCGATCGGAGGCTGCCGGACGCGCTTACCGTCGAGGACATGGCGATCGACCTCCTCGCGCTGATGGACGAACTGGGCATCGAACGAGCGCATGTTCTCGGCCATGCGCTGGGCGGCCTCATCGGCATGGCGGCGGCGCTCGCCGCGCCCGAGCGGATCGGGCGGCTGGTCGTCATCAACGGCTGGGGTCGGCTCGAGCCTCATACCGCGCGGTGCTTCGATGCCCGGTTGAGCCTGCTCCGCGACAGCGGCCCGGAGGCCTATCTGAGCGCGCAGCCGATCTTCCTTTTTCCGGCCAACTGGCTGGCGCTGAACGAAGAGGCGATCGAAGCGGAAACGATTGCCCAGGCACGGCATTTCCCGGGCGCGGAGATTGTCGAGAAGCGCGTGGCCGCGGTTCGCGCTTTCGACATTCAGGACAGGCTCGGCGAGATCGCTTCGCCGTTGCTGACTGTCTCGGCGGAGGATGACATCCTCGTTCCCTCGATCGCGTCCAGCAGGATCGTCGACCGGCTTTCGCCGGAAAGCCTGGGAACGGAGGTCATCATGCAGTGGGGCGGACACGCCTGTAACGTGACCGCCGCCGACGATTTCAACGATTTTGTCCCGGCCTGGCTGGCCGGCGAACCCATTCCTGAGGAGTGAGCAATATGGAAGTCGGAATCTTCACGCCGATCGGCAACAATGGCTGGCTGATCTCGGAAAACAGCCCGCAATATATGCCGAGCTTCGATCTCAATAAGGAGATCGCGCTCAAGGCCGAAAAATACGGCGTCGATTTCCTGCTTTCGATGATCAAGCTGCGCGGCTTCGGCGGCAAGACCGAATTCTGGGAATATAATCTCGAAAGCTTCACCTTGATGGCGGGGCTCGCGGCGGTGACGAACAAGATCAAGATCTACGCGACCTGCCCGACGCTGGTCATCCCGCCCGCTTTCTGCGCGCGGATGTGCAACACGATCGATTCGATCAGCCACGGCCGCTTCGGGCTCAACCTGATCACCGGCTGGCAGCGCCCCGAATACAGCCAGATGGGGCTGTGGCCGGGCGACGAGCATTTTCGCAACCGCTACACCATGCTCGGCGAATATGCCCACATCCTGCGCGAGCTCTGGGCGACCGGCGTGTCGGACTTCAAGGGCGACTATTACCAGATGGACGATTGCCGGGTGAAGCCGCTGCCCACTGGCGACATGAAGATCATCTGCGCCGGCTCGTCGGATGAAGGTCTGGCCTTCTCCGCGCAATATGCGGATTACGCCTTCTGCCTCGGCAAGGGGGTGAACACGCCCAAAGCCTTCGCCTCGAACAACGAACGCTTGATGGCCGCGACCGCCAAGACCGGCCGCGACGTCCGCATCTACGCCCTGTTCATGGTCATCGCCGCCGAAACCGACGAGGAGGCGATGGAGAAATGGATCTGGTACCGCGAGGGCACGGACCAGGATGCGGTCGCCTGGCTGGGCGCGCAGGGCGCCGCCGACAAGACCTCGACCACCACCAACGTCCGCCAGCTCGCCGACAGGGAGAGCGCCGTGAACCTCAACATGGGTACGCTCGTCGGCTCCTACGAAAGCATCGCCCGCATGCTCGACGAGGTCGCCACCGTGCCGAATACTGGCGGCGTCCTGCTCACCTTCGACGATTTCCTGATCGGCACGGAAATGTACGGCACCCGCATCCAGCCGCTGATGAAGTGCCGCGAGGGCGTCCAGGGGGCGGCCTGAGCTTGGGCACGATGGCCTTCACCCGGACCCAGGCGGGAGTCGCGGCCGGTATGGCCGCCGGCTTCGCCGCCACGCTCGCTGCCTTCCTATGGCCCGAACTCCCGGCAGTGCCGGCGGAGCCAGAGGCGCGGATTGCGGTCTGGGTCGCGTGCTCGATGCTCGTGACGCTCTGGCTGCTGATCGGCGTCGCGCTGCTTGCCCGCCACCGTTTCTTCACGCCCGCGGACATCGAAGGCGGCGGACTCACCGAAGGCAGCGCGCGAGCGAAGCTGCTGCAGACGCTCATTCAGAACACGCTCGAACAATGCGTACTCGCGATTCCGGCTTACGGCGCCTGGCTGTGGCTGGGCCCGGCGGAGCGAGGCGGGTTGGCGATCCTTTGCGCCGCCTTGTTTGCGATCGGCCGACTGCTTTTCTTCCTTGGCTATGCGCGCGGCGCGCCCTGGCGGGCGCTCGGCTTCACGCTGACCTTCTATCCGACCGTCGGCCTCTATCTGTTGCTGGTCGCTCCGGCGGTGCGTTTGCTCTTCTAGGCCGTCGCCCGAACGACGTGGGCAAGCATCGGGGCGTCGATCCCACCCGGCCCCTCGAACTGCTTCACCGCCCGCTCCGCGGCGTCGGTCGCGGCCTCCAGGCTGCCCCGCGCTTCGATCTCGGCGCGCAGGGGGCTGCCCTGACAGAGGCCGATCGCCGCCTCGCGGGCCGATCCGATCCGGCTTCGCATCGCGACCGCTTCGATCTGGATGCAGGTGAAGCCGGCCGCTTCCAGATCGGCCTCGATGCGGGCGACATCGTGATAGCCGAAGGGGATCCGGCGAAAGAAATCGGGAGGGTCGCCTGGGAAAATCTCCCGCACCGCATCCGCCAGCGCGGCGGTGAGCCCGTTCTCCTCGACCCGGCCCCAGGCGTTGAACAAGAAGGTGCCGCCCGGTTTCAATATGCGGTGCGCCTCGCGATAGGCGCCCACCCGATCCGGGAAGAACATCACCCCGAACTGGCAGACCAGGGCGTCGAAGGCGCCGTCGGGGAAGGGGAGGGCCTGCGCGTCGGCCGCCTGAAAGGTCGCGCGCGGCGACTCGATCCGCGCCCCCGCCACGTCCAGCATCGCCTGGTTGAGGTCGGTGGCGATGATCTCGGCCTCCGGCATGGCTGCGAGCATGGCCTCGGTCACCACGCCGGTCCCGGCCGCCGTCTCCAGGATATGCCGAGCGCCGGTTGCCGCCGCTCGCGCCGCCAGATCCTCGGCATAAGGCGTGAACAGCATCGGCACCATGTAGCGCTCGTAAAGCGCGGGGATCGATCCCGCGAAGACGGTGTCGGTCGCGGTCATCGGCGCGCTCCCCGCTCGGTTCTCGTGTCCTGGATTACGCGCGCCGGGAACGGGGTGCAATCGGGCATGGCCTCCGCGCGCGGGGGTTGATAGTCAGCGGCGCATGCGTCTCTGGTCGCTCCTCATCCTGCCGTTCGCTGCCGCCTGCGCCGGCAATGTCGCCGATTATGTGGGCCCGCGCGGCAATATCGCGACGCCGCAACTGCTCCGCTTCGGCTTCGATCTCGGCGAAGCGCGCTGCGTCGGCGAGGCGATCGGCGACAGCGTTCGGCCGGTCGATCTCAGGCGGCTGGTCCGCGCCGCGGGGGCCGTTCGCCAGGGCTCGGTCCAGGCGGGTGGACTGACGCCGCGCGATTTGTTGGCGGTTGCCGGCACGCTGCGCCGCCCGGGCGTCCGCGACGCGCTGGAGCGGGCGAGCCGCACCTGTGGCATGGCGCCCTACCGGCTCGCGGGGCTGCGCGAGCCGCCTCCGCCGGTCGAGGTCGCGGCACCGCCGCCCGCTGCGCCGCGCACCGCCTGGCTCAATCTCGGCTCGGGCAGCGCGGGCCAGTCGATTGCCATCGACGCGATGACGCTCGAGCAGAGCGATACCACCCGCACGGCCTGGTTCCGCCTCACCGATCCGGGCGCGCCGGTCAGCGACAGCTCCTTCCTGCTGCTGATCGATTGCGCGCACCGCACGATCAACGCCAGGGCGCGCCAGCGTCGCGATGCCGCCGGGGTGGTGACCGACCGGGTCGATTATCCGGACAATCCGCTCCCGGTCGAGAACGGCACGGTGATGGAGATCGCCTGGCTGGCGCTCTGTACGTGAGGCGGCTTGCCGCCCGGCTTTCGCCCGCCTAGCCTTTGCCGATGCCGGAGCCCCACGCAGAGCATCTCGACGTGCTGATCGTCGGCGCCGGTATTTCGGGGATCGACGCGGCCTGGCACCTGCAGAAGCGTTGTCCCGGCAAGACCTGGGCGATCGCGGAAGCAAGGGACGCGATCGGGGGGACTTGGGATCTGTTTCGCTATCCGGGCATCCGTTCGGACAGCGACATGTACACGCTCGGCTTCCCGTTCCGGCCGTGGACGGGGGAGAAGGCGATCGCCGACGGGCCCGATATCAAGGCTTATGTCGAAGAAACGGCGCGCGAATTCGGCATCGATCGGAAGATCCGGTTCGGCCACAAGGTGATACGTGCAGACTGGTCGTCCGCCGAGGCGCGCTGGACGGTGGAAGTGCAGGCGGCGGCGGGGACCCGGCTGCTCACCTGCTCCTTTCTGTTCCTCGGCAGCGGCTATTACGATTACGAGCAGGGCTACCGGCCTTCATGGCCTGATGAGGAGGCCTATCGCGGCCGCTTCGTCCATCCGCAATTTTGGCCCGAAGGCCTGGACTATTCCGGCCAGAAGATCGTCGTGGTCGGCAGCGGCGCGACGGCGGTGACCCTGGTGCCCGCGCTCGCGGAAGCGGCGGCGCACGTGACGATGCTGCAGCGCTCGCCCTCTTTCGTCGTGCCGCGTCCGGCGATGGATCCGCTCACCCGCTGGCTGCGCCGCCTGATGCCGCGCAAATCGGCGGCGCGGATGATCCGGCGGAAAAACATTCTGCTCGGCATGATGTTCTTCAATCGCGCCCGGAAGAAGCCGGACAAGGTGCGCGCGCTGCTGCTGAAGATGGTGCGGAACGCGCTCGGGCCCGGCTACGATGTCGAACGCGATTTCTCGCCCCGCTACAATCCCTGGGACCAGCGCGTCTGCCTCGCCCCCGATGGCGACATCTTCGCGGCGATGAACGCGGGCAAGGTCGAGGTCCTCACCGATACGATCGCGCGCTTCACGGAAGGCGGGATTGCGCTCGCGTCCGGCCGGACGTTGGACGCAGACATCGTCGTCACCGCCACCGGTCTGGTCGTGAAGTTGCTCGGCGGGATCGCGCTGACGGTCGACGGCGCACCGGTCGACGTTGCCGACCGGTTCAACTACAAGGGCATGATGCTGAGCGGGGTGCCCAACCTCATCCTCTCCTTCGGCTATACCAACGCCTCCTGGACGCTGAAATGCGACCTGACGTCGCGCTGGTTCTGCCGGCTGCTGCGGCATATGGATCGCAACGACCAGGCGATCGCCGTGCCGCGCCTCGCCGATCCCGCGATGGAGCGCCAGCCGATGCTCGATTTCAGCTCCGGCTACGTCGCGCGCGCTGCGGAGGCGATGCCGGCGCAGGGCCCGAACCCGCCCTGGCGGGTGCACCAGAATTATCTGAAGGACGTGGCGGCACTTGGTCTCCGCCCGATTGCCGACGACGTGATGGAGTTCCGCAAGGCCGGCTGACAGGCTAGGACGAGCCAGGGAGGAAGCATGACAGACCTCGACACGTTCCGCGCGGAAACCCGCGCCTGGCTGGAGGCGAACTGCCCGGCCGAGATGCGCGAGCCGATGCGCGACGAAAGCGACGCCTGCTGGGGCGGCCGCGATCCGAGCTTCAAGAACGAGGCGCAGAGAAGCTGGATGGAGGTCATGGCCGAGCGCGGCTGGACCGTACCGGATTGGCCGAAGGATTATGGCGGCGGGGGTCTTTCGCCCGCTGAAACCAAGGTCCTGAAACAGGAGATGGCGCGGATTGGCGCGCGCAACCCGCTGATGAGCTTCGGCATCTCGATGCTCGGCCCGGCGCTGCTGAAATACGGCAATGAGGACCAGAAGAAGCTTTATCTGAATCAAATCGCGCGGGGCGAAATCCGCTGGTGCCAGGGCTATTCGGAGCCTGGGGCCGGCTCGGACCTCGCCTCGCTCCAGACCAAATGCGAGGACAAGGGCGATCACTGGCTGGTCAACGGCCAGAAGGTCTGGACCAGCTATGCCGACAAGGCCGACTGGATCTTCTGCCTGGTCCGCACCGATCCGCAGGCGCCCAAGCATCAGGGGATCAGCTTCCTCCTCTTCGACATGGCGAGCACGGGCGTCTCGACCAAGCCGATCCTGCTCATCTCCGGCAATTCGCCCTTTTGCGAGACCTTCTTCGACGACGTGGAGGTGCCCAAGGACCAGCTCGTCGGCGAGCTCAACAAGGGCTGGGACGTCGCCAAATATCTGCTCGGCCACGAGCGCGAAATGATCTCCGGCATGGGTCTGGGCGGCCAGTCTGAATCCCTCGGCGAAGCCTTCGGCGACGTGCTCGCCGACGATCCCTTGCTCCGCGCCGACATCGCCCGCTTCGACGTCGATGCCATGGCCTTCCGCGCGATGAGCGAGAAGTTCATCGACGAATTGAAAGCGGGGCAAGCCCATCCCGCGCAGCCCTCGATGATGAAATATGCCGGCACCGAATTGAACAAGGCGCGGCATGAGCTGGTCATGGCCGCGGGCGGCTCGAACGCGCTCGAATGGGAGAGCGACCGCTCGAAAAAGGGCAAGTCCGCGCGCGAATGGCTCCGCACCAAGGCCAATTCGATCGAGGGCGGCACCAGCGAAATCCAACTCGGCATCATCGCCAAGCGCATCCTCGATCTGCCGGGAGCCTGAGCCATGCCGCTTTACCTGACCGACGACCAGGCGATGCTGCGCGATACGGCGCGGGGCTTCATCGCCGACGAAGGCGCGATCGCCAAGCAGCTTCGCCACTGGCGCGACAAGAGCTGCAAGGACGGCTTCGGCCACGCGCTTTGGAAGCAATTTGCGGAGATGGGCTTTACCGGCATCCTGATCGACGAGATCGACGGCGGCCTTGGCCTCGGCCATGTCGAGGCGGGGATCGTGCTGGAGGAGATCGGGCGGAACCTGACGCCCTCGCCCTTCCTGACCAGCGCGGTCGCCTTCGTCGAGGCGCTGAAGGGCACGGGTGCGCGGGAGCGCTGGTATCCGGGCATCCTCGCCGGCGACACCGTCGCCGCGCTCGCCATCGACGAGGGTGGGAAGCATCGCCCCGAGGGCATAGAAATGCGCGCCGAGCGCGCCGGCAACGGCTTCAGCCTGTCGGGCCGGAAGCAGTTCGTCGTCCACGGCGCGTCCGCCGACGTGACGCTCGTCGCGGCGGAGACGGAGGAAGGGCTGACCCTGTTCGCGGTCGAGAAGGGCGCCACGGGCCTCGACGTCGAAGGCGTTCGCCTGGCGGACAGCAGCATTGGGGCGCGGCTGACTTTCGAGAATGTCGAGGTCGATGCCGACGCGGTAATCGGCGAGGTCGGCGGCGGCGCGGCGGTGCTGTCGCGCGCGCTGAATGCGGGCCGGACCGGCGCCGCGGCGGAGCTGGTCGGGGTCGGCTCCGCGTCGATGGACATGACCGTCGACTATCTGAAGCAGCGCAAGCAGTTCGGGAAGTTGATCGGCGAGTTCCAGGCGCTGCAATTCCGCGCCGCCCATCTTTATTCGGAGCTGGAGATCGCGCGCGCGGCGACGCTGAAGGCGCAGCAATTGCTCGATGACGGTGCCGAGAATGCGGAGGCAATGGTCTCGGTCGCCAAGGCCAAGGCGGGCCGCGCCTCGCAGCTGGCAGTCCAGGAAGGCGTGCAGATGCACGGCGGCATCGGCATGACCGACGAATATGATATCGGCCTCTACATGAAACGCGACCGCGTGCTGAACGAGCTGTTCGGCGATCCCGCCTATCACGCCGATCGGCTGGCGCGGATGAAGGGTTATTAGCGCCATGCCGCGCGGCGCCGAGGCAGGCCCGAATGTCGCTTACGCGATGGGTCTCGCGCGCGCCTTCGCCGGCGCGATCATCTTCGGCCTGCCGCTGCTGATGACGATGGAGATGTGGTATCTCGGCATCGCGCTTCATCCGGGCCGGTTGCTCGTCTTCCTGACCGTCAATTTCGTCATCCTGGTCGGTCTTTCCCGCTTCGGCGGCTTCGAGCGCACCGAGACCCTGGCCGAGGATGTGATGGACGCGCTTGCCGCCTGCGGAGTCGG
>DATINU010000031.1:0-2787 GCA_035473955.1 Allosphingosinicella sp. | reverse complement strand
CGGCCGGCCCGAATTGCTGGTCGCCGACGAGCCGACCGGCAACGTGGATCCCGAAATGGCGACCCGGCTGCTGCATTTGTTCGACTCCCTGAACAAGCTCGGCACCACGGTGGTCATGGCGACTCACGATCTCCATCTCTTCGCGCGCATCCAGCGGGCCGAGATGCTGCGGCTCGACCGGGGCCAGATCGCCGATCCGACCGGAGCGCTGCGCCATCCGCCCCGGCGGCAGGAGCAGGAGCAGGAGCTGTGAAGGCGGGCGTGCGCAAGTTCGGCCGGGCCGAGCGCGGGCTGCTGCCCGAGGGGCGGATCGCGGGGCCGATGCCCTGGGTGATCGCGATCATGATGTTCCTGACCGTGCTTGCGGCGGCGGCGGGGCTCGGCCTTGGCGGCGCGGCGGCGCGGCTCGACGCCCAGATCGGCACCCGGGTCACCATTCAGATCGTCGAGGCCAATCCCGATGCGCGCCGCGCCCAGGCCCAGGCCGCCGCCCGGGCGCTGCAGGGCGGCGCCGGCGTGACCGACGTGCGGCCCGTGCCCGATGCGGAAGTGCAGCGCCTGCTTGAGCCCTGGCTCGGCACCGGCGGGCTGGAAAGCGATCTGCCGGTACCGTCGCTGATCGACGTCGATCTGACGCCGGAGGCGCATCGCGATCTGGATCGCCTGCGGCGGGCCGTCACCGCGGTCGCACCGGCGGCGCGGGTCGACGATAACGGCCAGTGGCTGGCGCCGCTCGCCTCGCTGATCGGCGCGCTGCAATGGCTCGCCGTCGGCCTCGTCCTGCTGATGGTCGCCGCCACCGCCGCCACCGTCGTGCTCGCCGCCCGCGCCTCGCTCGACACGCATCGGGCGACGATCGAGACGCTGCACATGATGGGGGCGACCGATGTGCAGGTGGCACGGCTCTTCCAGCGGCGGATCGCGCTCGACGCCTTGTTCGGGGGCCTGGTCGGTTTCATTCTCGCCGCGCTCGTCCTGATCGGGCTTGGCGAGCGGGTCTCCGCGCTCGGCTCGGAATTGCTCGGCTCGGCCGCGATCCCCGCTCCCGCTTGGGGCATGCTGCTCGCCTTGCCGATCCTCGGCGTGCTGCTCGCCATGTTGGTCGCGCGGCTTACCATCCTTCGCGCTTTGGGGCGGATGCTGTGATCCGCTGGTTCTTCCGCCTCTTCGCGCTGGCGCTGTTGCTCTACGCGCTCGGCTATGCCGCCTTCGCGGTGCTGCTCCCGCGCCCGGCCGGGGATGAGCGGACCGACGCGATCGTGGTGCTGACCGGCGGGACAGGCCGGCTGGAGCGCGGCTTCGCGCTGATGAAGGCAGGGCGTGCGTCGCGGATGCTGATCTCGGGCGTGCCGAGTACGGCCCGGCCGGAGGATTATCTGGAACGGCACGAGGTCGATCCGGCGATGTTCGAATGCTGCATCGTGCTCGGCAAGGATTCGTTCGACACGCGCTCGAACGCGGATGAGGTGGCGCGCTGGGTCGGGCGGCGCGGCTACCGCTCGATCCGGCTGGTCACCAACGATTATCATATGCCGCGCGCCCTCTATCAGGTGCGCAAGCAGGTCGGGGAGGGGGTCGATGTGCTGCCTGACGCGGTGCCGGCGCCGGAGCGCGCCTTCGAGCAGATCTTCATCGAATATAATAAATTCCTGCTCGACCGGACCGGCGACCTGATCGGCATCTGATGGCCTTCCTCCGCTCGTTGCTCTTCGTCCTGATCTTTTATCCGGTCACCGTGCTTTGCGTACTCGCGTCCATCCTGGCGGCCCCGTTCGGCAGCCGGGCGCTGCGTGCGGTCCCGCATCTCTGGGTGCGCGTCCACCGCTGGTGCGCGCGCCATCTCCTCGGCATTCGAACGCGCATCGAGGGAGTGCCGCCGCAAGGCGCGGTGCTGGTCGCCGCCAAGCATCAGTCGATGTACGAGACCATGGAGCTGGTGCTGCTGCTGCACGAACCGGCGCTCGTCATGAAGCGCGAGCTTTCGGATATTCCGCTCTGGGGCTGGGTCGCGCGCCGCTACGGCATCATTCCGGTCGACCGCAAGGGCGGCGCGGCGGCGCTGCGCAGGATGATGCGCGCCGCCCAGGCCGCGATAAAGGAAGGCCGGCCGATCGTCCTTTTCGCGGAGGGCACGCGAGTCGCCCCCGGCGAGCGGCCGCCGCTGCAATCGGGTTTCGCCGGCCTTTACCGAGCGCTCAAGCTTCCCGTGGTGCCGCTGGCGCTCGACAGCGGCCGGCTCTGGCCGCCCCGCACCTTGGTCAAACGCCCCGGTATCGTCACCTTCCGCTTCGGCGAGCCGATCCCCCCCGGCTTGCCGCGCGAGGCGATCGAAAGTCGCGTCCACGCCGCCATCAACACGCTGGAATCGGTCTCACTAACAATTGAATCGCGTAATAATTAGCGACGCTTGCTAAGCGCGCAGAACCGCACCCAATTTGGTTGCGGCGGCGACGATATGCTCCGACACCGCTTTGAGCTCCTCTTCGGTGAAGCTCCTTTCGGCCGGTTGCAGCACCACTTCGATGGCGAGCGACTTCCGCCCCTCCGGGACACCTTGGCCTGTGAACAGGTCGAACAGGGAAGCGCCCGCGATCGCCGCCTTGTCGGCGCCCTTCACGGCGCGGAGCAGCTGGTCGGCGGGGAGGTCGGCGGGGACGAGGAAGGCGAAATCGCGGGTCACCGCCTGTAGCGCCGGCGGCGCATAGGCGCTGCGCATATGGCCGATCCCGCTCCGCTTTTGCGGGATCGCGTCGAGGAAGATCTCGGCCGCGACCACCGGCCCGTCGA
>DATINU010000030.1:0-4114 GCA_035473955.1 Allosphingosinicella sp. | reverse complement strand
CGATTCGACCCCCGTGCCGCCGGTCACCGGCGTCATTCAGGCGGCGGCGGCGCAGCGGCTGATCCAGGCGGCCGGCGGAAATTTCGAGCAATTGCTGAACGCCCAGCCGGGCTCCTCCTTCCGCGCTTCGACGCTGCCGCTGCGGGCGACGCTGGAGGTCGCGACGCAAGTCACCCGCTACAACAGCAACAACGTGATCGGCCGGATTCGCGGCAGCGGCACGACCAACGAGAGCGTGCTGCTGCTCGCCCATTGGGATCATTTCGGGATCTGCCGGCCCGAAGGCGAAGCGGACCGGATCTGCAACGGCGCCGTCGACAATGCGAGCGGCGTCGCGATGATGCTGGAGGTGGCGGGACGGCTCGGCCGCCAGTCGCGCGCCGCCCGCGACGTGCTCGTGCTCGCCACCACGTCGGAGGAAGTCGGGCTGCTCGGCGCCGAATATTTCGCGGCGCACCCGGTCGTGCCGGCGGCTTCGATCGCGGCGGCAATCAACATGGACACCGTCGCCATCCATCCGGCGGGCGAGCCCGTGGCGGTGCTCGGGCGCGGCCTGCCTGCGCTCGACCGGGTGATCGACGAGACGGTGGTGGCGATGGGCCGGCGGCTCGACACGGACGATGAGGCCGCGGCCTTCATCTCGCGCCAGGACGGCTATAAATTGCTGCAGGCGGGCATTCCGGCGATCATGGTCGGCGGCTCTTTCTCGAACATGGAATTGCTCAACGCCTTCCTTTCCGGGCCCTATCACGCGCCGAGCGACCAGCTGGGCGGGCGGATCGTACTCGACGGCGCGGCCGAGGACGCGAACCTGACCGTGGCCCTGGTCCGCCGCCTTGCCGATCCCGCGGTCTACCAGCGGCCAAGTCCGCAAGCGGCGGAGGACAGCGAATGAGCGCAGATATCCCGCTCGGCCTGACCTTCGACGATGTCCTGCTGCGGCCGGCGGAATCCTCGGTGCTGCCAAGCCAGGCGAGCACCGCGACCCGGCTCACCCGCGGCATCGATCTCAACATCCCGATCCTCTCCTCGGCGATGGACACGGTGACCGAAGCCAATATGGCGATCGTGATGGCGCAGCTTGGCGGGATCGGCGTGCTCCACCGCAACATGGACGTCGAGGAACAGGCCGCCGCGGTGCGCGCGGTGAAGCGCTACGAGAGCGGGATGATCGTCAATCCGATCACCATGTCGCCCGAGCAGACGCTCGCCGATGCGCTGGAACTGATGGCGCGGCACAAGATTTCGGGCATCCCCGTCACCGAGGCGAACGGGCGCCTGGTCGGCATCCTCACCAATCGCGACGTCCGTTTCGCCGGCAATCCGCGTCAGCCCGTTTCCGAGCTGATGACGAGGGATGATCTCGCCACGGTCCGCCCGGGCGTCAGCCAGGACGAGGCGCGGCGGCTGCTCCACCAGCGCCGGATCGAGAAGCTGGTCGTGGTCGACGATGGCGGCCACTGCGTCGGCCTGATCACGGTCAAGGATATCGAAAAAGCGGTCGCCTATCCCGACGCGACCAAGGACGGTTCCGGGCGGCTGCGCGTCGCCGCCGCGACCACGGTCGGCGACAAGGGCTTCGAGCGCAGCCAGGCGCTGATCGACGCGGAATGCGACCTGATCGTCATCGACACCGCCCATGGTCATAATGTCGAGGTCGCCGCCGCGGTCGAGCGGATCCGCAAGCATTCGAACGCCGTCCAGATCGTCGCCGGCAACGTGGCGACGGCCGAGGCAACCCGGGCGCTGATCGACGCGGGTGCGGATGCCGTCAAGGTCGGGATCGGCCCGGGTTCGATCTGCACGACACGCGTGGTCGCCGGGGTCGGGGTGCCGCAGCTGACCGCGATCATGGAATCGGCCGAAGAAGCGGCGAAATCCGATGTCCCGGTGATCGCCGACGGCGGTCTCAGGGCCTCGGGCGACGTCGCCAAGGCGCTGGCGGCGGGCGCTTCCGCGGTGATGATCGGTTCGCTGCTCGCCGGCACCGAAGAGGCGCCCGGCGAGACCTTCCTCTACCAGGGCCGTTCCTACAAATCCTATCGCGGCATGGGCTCGGTCGGCGCGATGGCGCGCGGCTCGGCCGACCGCTATTTCCAGCAGGACATCAAGGACCAGCTGAAGCTCGTGCCCGAGGGAATCGAAGGGCAGGTCGCTTATAAAGGGCATGCCGCCGACGTCGTCCACCAGCTGGTCGGCGGCGTGAAGGCGGCGATGGGCTATACCGGCGCCGCCACCATCGCCGAGCTGCAGAAGAAGGCGCGGTTTGTGCGGATCACCAATGCGGGCCTGCGCGAAAGCCACGTCCACGACGTCACCATTACCCGCGAAGCGCCCAATTATCCGGCGCGATAGGGCGAAGCGCTTGCCTTCGGGGCGCGAATCGGGAAGCCTGCGCGTCCGGCCTGCTGCGGGCCGGTCATTTGGGGGCTCTTTCGATGCGACTGACCCGTGCGGCGGCCTGCCTTTGCCTGACGCTCGTCCCGCTTGCCGGCTGCGGCGAGGATGTCGCCGCGCTGGGCTGCGACGAGATCGCCGGGAGAGCGAAGCACGTCTCCGAAGGCCAGGAAATGAAGATCAAATCGCTGGCCAATGTCAGCGAGACCTCGCGGACCGCGCATGACGTCCGCTGCCGCGCCGATGCGACCTGGAGCGACAATGCCACCACGCCCGTCTATGTGCGCGCCTATGACGAGGGCGAAAACCGGATGGTGGCCTATCAAGCGACGCCGTTCGAATAAGATAGCATGACGCCCGCCGCGCGCCTCCAGGCCGCGATCGAGCTGGTCGGCGAGATCGCCGAAGCGGCCCGCGCCGGCGCCGCCGCGGCCGATACGTTGATCGCCCGCTATTTCAAGACCCGCCGCTATGCCGGCTCGAAAGACCGCCGCGCGGTCCGCGAGCTCGTCTTCGCCGCGATCCGCCGGAGCGGCGAACCGCCGGCTTCCGGTCGCGCCGCTTTGCTGGGCCTCGCCCGCGAGACGCCGGACCTGTTGCCGCTGTTCGACGGCTCGCCGCATGGACCGATGCCGCTGGCGGAAAGCGAGCCCGAGGCGGCGCGGAGCATCGCGCCCCGCTGGCTGCTCGACCGCTTCGATCCGGCGCTGCCCGCCGGCGAGCTGCCGGCGCTGCTCGAACGGGCGCCGCTCGACGTGCGGGTCAACCGGCTGAAAGGGGGCCGCGACGAGGCGGAAGCGTTCCTCCCGGAAGCCCGGCCGACGCCGCTCTCGCCGCTCGGCCTGCGGCTGCCGGAAGGCTTTCGGGTCGAGGAGAGCGAGGCTTGGCGCACGGGGCTCGTCGAAATCCAGGATGAGGGCAGCCAGCTGATTTGCCTGGCCTGCGGGGCGGCGCCCGGCATGCTCGCCGTCGACCTGTGCGCCGGCGCCGGCGGCAAGACCCTGGCGCTGGCCGCCGAGATGGGCGGGGAGGGGCGGATCCTCGCCTGCGATACCGACCGGGCGCGGCTCTCGCGAATGCGGCCGAGGCTGGAACGGGCGGGCGCTACAATCGCCGAGGCGCGCCTGCTGGATCCGGACCGCGAGACGCCGGCGCTGGCCGATTTCGTAGGCACGGCCGACCTCGTCCTCGTCGACGCACCCTGCTCGGGGACCGGCACCTGGCGGCGCAATCCCGAAACGCGATGGCGCGTCACGCCCGAGCGGCTGGAACGCCTGACCGCGCTGCAGGCGCGGTTGCTCGATCTCGGCGCAACCCTGCTTCGCCCCGGGGGTCAGCTCGTTTACGCGGTCTGCTCGCTGCTGGCCGAGGAGGGGCGTAACCAGGCCGAGGCGCATACGCTTCGTTCATCGCTGGTTCCGGAGACGCTCGCTATGACGGCGGGACGCGAGGCGGGCACGGGGCGCCTGCTGAGCCCGGGCCGGGATGGCACGGACGGCTTTTTCGTCGCGCGGTGGCGAAGCGCATGCTAAACCCCGGCGCGAGATGATTATGGAGTTACCAATGCGTTTGATGCCGATTGTGCTTTCGGCCGCGATCGCCGCGGCGACCATGGCCAGCGCCGGCCAGGGCCAGCAGCCCGACGACCAGATCAATCCGCGTTCGACCGCGCTCGTCGAGCAGGCCCGCGCGGCCAGCACCGCCGGCCGGCAGGATG
>DATINU010000029.1:0-1895 GCA_035473955.1 Allosphingosinicella sp. | reverse complement strand
GCCCCTATCCTCCCGATGGCATTCGCGGCAATGGCGGCCGCACAGCCGCCGACGATCGTCGAGCCCTGGAAGCCCGGCCCGGCGCCCGAACGGAGCGACATGGCGCTGCGCGCGGCGATGCTCCAGAGCCACAATGAAGCGCGTCGCGCGGTCGGTGTGGGGCCGCTGGTCTGGGACGCGGCGCTGGCGCGGGATGCCGCCGCTTATGCCCGCGAAATGGCGCGGACCGGCCGCTTCGCCCATGCGCCGCACGTCCCCGGCGCGGTGCCGCAAGGCGAGAATCTGTTCATGGGCACGCGCGGCGCCTACAGCTTCGCCGAGATGGTGCAGGGCTGGGTCGATGAGCGCCGCCTGTTCCGCCGCGGGCGCTTTCCCGACGTCAGCCGGACGGGCCGCTACGGCGACGTCGCCCATTACACGCAGATCGTCTGGCCGCGGACACTGCGCGTGGGCTGCGCGCTGGCGAGCAACCGGCGCACCGATTATCTGGCCTGCCGCTATTCCCCGCCGGGCAATGTCGTCGGCGAGGATCCGCTGGCCCGCTAGAGGAGCGCCGCCACCAGCTTGCGAAAGGCATCGGCGCGATGGCTCATCGCGTGCTTCTGCGCCGGCTCCATCTCGCCGAACGTCTCCTCTCCGCCGGCGGGCAGGAAGATCGGATCGTAGCCAAAGCCGTTGCCGCCGCGCGGCGGGAAGGCCAGCGTCCCGTCGACCCGGCCCTCGAACCATTCGCTGTGCCCGTCGGGCCAGCAGAGCGCGAGCGCACAGACGAAATGGGCGTTGCGGCTCGCCTCGGGCCCGAGCGCTGCCAGCTCGTCTTCGACCTTGGCCATGGCGCGGTTGAAATCGCGCTCGCCGCTGATCTCGCCCGGCCCTGCCTCGGGCGGCACGCTCGGATCGGCGAGCGCCCAGCGGGCCGAAAAGATGCCGGGGCGGTCGCCCAAAGCCTCGACGCAAAGGCCGCTGTCGTCGGCGAGCGCGGGCAGGCCCGAAAGATCGGCGGCGGCACGGGCCTTGAGATCGGCATTGTCGATGAAGGTGGTGCCGATCTCGTCAGGCTCGGGCAGATCGAGCTCGGCGGCGGATACGGGCTCGATCCCATAAGGGCCGAGCAATTCGCGGATTTCGCGGACCTTGCCTTCGTTGTGGCTGGCGATGACGAGCTTGCCTTCGAGCTTCCTCATCGGCCGGTCGCCTTGTCCTGCGCGGCGAAAATCTCGGTGCAGCCGATCCGGGCGAGACGCAGCAGGCGAAGCAACCCTTCCTCGTCGAAACATTCGCCTTCGGCGGTGATCTGCGATTCGACGAGCAGGCCGTCGTCGGTGAGCACGAAATTGCCGTCGCAACCGGCGCTGCTGTCCTCGGCATAATCGAGGTCGAGCACGGCATTGCCGTTGTGGATGCCGCAGCTCACCGCCGCCACCTTGCGGCGGATGGGATCTGCCTCGATCAGCTTCCTGGCGAGAATTCCGTCGACGGCCAGGCGGAGCGCCACCCAAGCGCCCGAAATGGCGGCGGTGCGGGTGCCGCCGTCGGCCTGGATCACGTCGCAATCGAGCGTGATCTGCCGCTCGCCGAGCGCTTCGAGATCGACCACGGCGCGCAAGCTCCGCCCGATCAGCCGCTGGATCTCCTGCGTCCGTCCCGATTGCTTGCCGCCCGCCGCCTCGCGCCGCCCGCGCGTGTGGGTGGCCCGGGGCAGCATGCCATATTCGGCCGTCACCCAGCCGCGCCCCTTGCCGCGCAGCCAGGCGGGGAGGTTCCCCTCCACCGAGGCGGTGCAGAGCACGCGGGTGTCGCCGAAGCTCACCAGGCAGCTCCCTTCGGCGTGGCGGGTGAAGCCCGGCTCCATGGTGATGGCGCGCATCTGGTCTGGCGCGCGGCCGGAAGGACGC
>DATINU010000028.1:0-4174 GCA_035473955.1 Allosphingosinicella sp. | reverse complement strand
GGGACGGGTTGGGCGGCGGCGGATGTGGCGCTCATCAGCAAGGCTCCCAGCAGCAGCGACAGGAAACGCATTCGGCTCCCCTCCCAATTCACCCGTGGCCATAGCAGATCGCCCGCCCGCCGCCAGTCCCGCGCCGCCTTGTCCGGAGCCGTAACGATTTCGCTTGCGACTCGCCGATCATATAAATATGATATCAACATTCTTGGAGGGAAATGACGATGAAGACGACCACGTCCGACAGCAACGCGCTCACTCTGTCCAGCGAGGGCCGGGCGCATACGAGCAGCGGCTATCTGATGCTGCTCGTTCTCCTGCTCACCCTGGCCGTGATCGGCGGGGGCGTTTGGCAGATGGCGCAAGCGAACATCCCGCTCGGCGTGACCTTGCTCGCCCTCGGCGCGATCGCCTTCCTGCTCGTGCTGTGCGGCTTCTACCTGCTGCAACCGAACCAGGCAGCGGCGATCCTGCTGTTCGGCGAATATAAAGGGACGGACCGGACGCACGGCTTGCGCTGGGTCTTGCCCTGGCTGACCCGCACCAAGATCTCGACGCGCATCCACAACATCACTTCAGAACGGGTCAAGGTGAACGACCTGCGCGGCAATCCGGTCGAGATCGCCACCAACGTGGTCTGGCGCGTGACCGACACCGCCCAGGCCCTGTTCGACGTCGCCAATTATATGGAGTTCGTCGAGATCCAGATCGAAAGCGCGGTCCGCGCGATCGGCGCCAAATATCCCTATGACGATCTCGAGCATAAGGAAGTGACCCTGCGCGGCGATGCCGAGGTGGTGAGCGAGGAGCTGGAGCGCGAGCTGCAGGAGCGCTGCGCGCGGGCCGGCATCACGGTCGACGAATGCCGCCTGACCCATCTCGCCTATGCGCCCGAAATCGCCCAGGCGATGCTGCGCCGCCAGCAGGCGGAGGCGATGATCGCGGCGCGGCAGGAGATCGTGATCGGCGCCGTCTCGATGGTCGAGAATGCGATCCAGCTGCTCAGCGAGAAGGACGTCGTCCAGCTCGACGACGAGCGCAAGGCGGCGATGGTCTCGAACCTGATGGTGGTGCTCTGTTCGGAGCGCGATACCCAGCCGATCGTCAACACGGGCTCGCTCTACCAGTAAGGAGGGCGTTCCCGTGCCCGACGCCAAGCCGAAGAAGGCCTATCCGCTGCGCATCGAGCCCGCGCTCTGGGGCGCGCTCGAGCGCTGCGCCGCGGCCGATTTCCGCAGCGTCAATGCCCAGATCGAGGTGCTGCTTCGGGAAGCGCTGGCGCGGCGCGGCATCAAGGTCGCCCAGCCCGAGCAGCGCAAGCGCGGCCGGCCGAAGAAGGGGGGTTGAGCGGCGTCAGCCCGCGCGGAGGCGCAGGATCGCGGTGCCGCGGCGGCCGTAGCGCGGCTTCGGGTTAAGCCCGATCAAGGGCCGCAGCGCCGGCAAGGCGTCGCCGAGCCGGTAGAACAACCAGCAGCCCGCGACGGTCGCGACGAGCAGGATCAGGAAGGAGAGCGCGGTGGGCAGGCCCGTCGGCAGCAGCCACCAAGCACCGACCACGATGATCGTCTGGTGGATGATGTAGAAGGGGAAGACCGCCTCGCTCAGCGTCGCGCGCCAGCGATGGTCGCGGTTGAGCATCGTGTCGGCGAGACGCAGCATGACGAGCGCCATCCCCCAGAGCATCGCCGCCAGCGCGGCCCGGTCGAGCGCCATGACGAGGTGCGGGGGGTGGGCATCGGCGGGATAGGCGGTCTCGACCGCGACGAGCACCACATAGCTCGCCAGCGCCAGCGCCAGGCCGGGTTTCCAGACCCGCGCAATGGCCGGCCAGAGCGCGCCGGTCCCGGCCAGGCCGAACCCGAACAGGAAGCAGGGGAGATAGATGGCGTCGCTCAGCCAGTCGTTGAACAGGCCGTGCGTCTCGCCGGTGGTGAAGGTGATCGCGGCGCGCACCGGCACCAGATAGACGAGCGGCAGCCAGAGCAGCCGCCGGCCGGAGGCGAGCGAGGCGAAGGCCGCGGCCAGCCGCGCCCTGAGCCTCGGCGGCGTCAGCACGGCGCCCGCGGCGAGCAGCATCGTATAGAGCCAGAGATAGAAGACGAACCAGAGATGCTCCCAGCCGGGCAAGGTCACCCCGTCATAGACGCCGAAGCGGAACGCATCATGGGCGAGGAAATGGAGGTAGGAGCCGGTATAGCCGTGATTGACCTGAAGGCTGACCCAGATTTGCGGCGGGACGATCAGCGCCATCGCGAAGAGCAGGGGCACGATGAGCCGCAGCGTCCGCTGCCGCGCGAAGGGCTCGGCGCCGCCCAGCTTCGCGAGCAGCACCCGGCTGGCATAGCCCGAAACGATGAACAGGACGCCCAGCCGCCAGGGCGCGAGAAACAGCATCGGATAAGCGAGCCATTCGATCCGGTCGAGCTTCACCAGCCACTCTCCGGTCACGAACGCCATGCAGAGGTGATAGAGGATGAGCAGAGCGAAGGCGCCCACCCGCAGCCAATCGAGCCCGTAATGGCGTTGGTCGAGAGAGCGGCTTCCGGTCGTCATCGTGCCGCGCTAGACCCGGCGGCGGGCGTTCCGAAGCCCTAATCGAGGTTAATCCGCCGGCGCCCCGATCGGGGACAGTCCGGCCATGAAAGTGAAGGCGATGAGGCTCACCAGCAGGCGTGCATTCCTGGCCGGCGCGGCGGCCGCTTCCTTGGCCCCCTGGCGGCTCCTCGCGCAGGAGGCGGCCGCCTCCGGCCTCGCACCCATGACCGGAAATGTCGTTCCGATCGGCCGCGACGAACATCTCGCCCGCATCGCCAAGGCCCAGCGGCTGATGGCCGAGGCCGGGATCGGCGCGCTGCTGATCGAGCCCGGCGCCTCCCTCGTCTATTTCACCGGCGTGCAGTGGTGGCGGAGCGAGCGCCTGACCGCCGCCGTGCTGCCGCGCGAGGGCGAGCCCGCGATCGTCACCCCGCATTTCGAGGAGCCCTCGGTCCGCGAAAGCCTCAAGATTCCAGCCGACGTTCGGGTCTGGAATGAGGACGAGGACCCGCTTGCCACCGTCGCCGGCATCCTGCGCGACCGGCGCGCGACGGGGCCGGTCGCGGTCGAGGAGACAGTCCGCTTCTTCGCGGTCGACGGGCTCAGGCGGGTGATGCCCGGCGTCGAAATCCGCAACGGCGCCCCGATCGTGCGCGGCTGTCGGATGATCAAGTCGCCCAGCGAGCTGGCGCTGATGCAGAAGGCGGCGGACATCACCGTCGCCGCCTATCGCCATACCTGGCCGCGGATCGAGCGCGGCATGACGCCGGCGCAGATCGGCGCGATCATGAACGGCGCGACCGAGGCGCTGGGCGGCGCGCCGGGTTTCGCTCTGGTCCTGCTCGGCGAAGCGAGCGCCTATCCGCACGGCTCGGGCCAGCCGCAGGCGGTCCGCGACGGCGAGGTCGTGCTGATGGACTGCGGCTGCACGGTCGAAGGCTATCAGTCGGATATCTCCCGCACCTTCGTCTTCGGCACCGCGAACGCCGAGCAACGCCGCGTCTGGGGCCAGATGCGTGAGGGGCAGAATATCGCCATGGCCGCCGCGCGGATCGGTCGGTCCGCGAGCAGCGTCGACGATGCGGTTCGCGCCAAATATGAGCGGTGGGGCTACGGGCCCGGCTATCGCCTCCCCGGCCTTTCCCATCGCACCGGCCATGGCATCGGCTTGGACGGCCATGAGCCGGTCAACCTCGTCCATGGCGAAATGACGCCCCTCGCCGCGGGCATGTGCTTCTCCAACGAGCCCGGCCTCTATCTCCCCGGCAAGTTCGGCATCCGTCTGGAAGACTGCTTCCACATGACGGAAACCGGCCCGGTCTTCTTCTCGGAACCTCCGCCGTCTCTCGATAATCCCTTCGGCTAACTTTACCTTCGCTTCAGACCTTTCGTGCGATTGCGGGTGCGATGACCCAATCGCTGTCGCACATCCTCGCCGAGGCCGCAGGCGAGACGCCGCCCGCCGAGGCGATCGACCGTATCCTCGAGGCGGTGCGTACCCATCTGGGCATGGACATCGCCTTCGCCTCGAAATTCGTCGATGGCCGCCGCGAATTCACGCACATCAATTCCGATCGGCCCGCGCCGGCCAAGCCCGGCGATTCCGAGCCGCAGGAAGACACTTTTTGCTACAAGATCCTGAAGG
>DATINU010000027.1:0-5568 GCA_035473955.1 Allosphingosinicella sp. | reverse complement strand
CGGCGAAGGCCGGGGTCCAGGCCCGGCTCCAGCCGGGACCAGAGGCAAAAAGCCTTCGGCTCCTGGACCCCGGCCTTCGCCGGGGAGCGAACAGGCTAGAAGTCCGCTTTGCCGAAGCGCGGCACGCCCTGGTTGATGCCGGGGGGATCGAGGACGGTGACGTCAAGCTCGACGGGCTCGCCGATCCAGTGCGCGAGGTTCGTATGGTCGGCGAGATCGTCGTCGGTGAGCGGGTGGACGAGGGCGCGGAGACCGGACGCCTCGATCGCCGCGACCACCGCGGGCCGCGCGCATTCGAGGAAATGGACTTCATATTGTGGGATCGGGTGCGGGCCTGCTGGGCCGTCCGTCATCCGGCCGACGAAGAGGATTTCCGGGTCGCTCCCGAAAGCGTCGCGCAGCATTTCGGCGGCGGACCGCTCCCCGGCTTCGAAATAGATGTGGGCGTGATAGGGCGCGTCCTGATCCGTCATTCATTCCCTTCCCAGGGCGCGATCGGCCCGGATGACACTTGCTTGTACATCCCCCGAAAAGGCAAGATGGATCCCGGATCAAGTCCGGGATGACGAAAAGGGGGGACCATGACCACCGAACTCACCATGCTCGCCTGGGGGTGCGTGCTCGCATTCCTCCACGTCATCATCGCGACGCAGGCGAAGACCCGCCAATATGGCCGCAAATGGAATGTCGGCCCGCGCGACGAGGACTTGCCGGCGCCGAACCCGGTCGTCGGCCGGCTGACGCGCGCGCAGGACAATTTCCTGGAGACCTTCCCGTTGATGATCGCCGCAGTGCTGGTGGTGAGCGCGGCGGATCTCCGCAACGACAATACCGCGCTGGGGGCGATGATCTGGCTCGGCGCCCGGGTCGCCTATCTGCCGCTCTACGCATTCGGCGTGCCGGTGCTGCGCTCGCTCGCCTGGATCGCGGCGACGGTCGGCATCTTCATGGTGCTCTGGCCGGCTTTGGCGGCGGCGTTCTAACACCACCACCCGTTCGCCCTGAGCTTGTCGAAGGGCCTTCCTTCTTTCCAGAAGAAGTGAAGGAGAGGGCTTCGACAGGCTCAGCCCGAACGGTTGCGGGGGGCAATAAGAAAACCGGCGCCCAGGTTGCCCTGGACGCCGGTTCTGCCCCGCTCGGAAAGTTGGGGAAGGGTTTTCAGGCGACCTTGGCGTCTTCGACGTCCTCGGGCTCGCGCAGCACGTAGCCGCGGCCCCAGACGGTTTCGATATAATTGTCGCCGCCGCAGGCGAGGCTGAGCTTCTTGCGCAGCTTGCAGATGAAGACGTCGATGATCTTGAGCTCGGGCTCGTCCATGCCGCCGTAGAGATGGTTCAGGAACATTTCCTTGGTGAGCGTCGTGCCCTTGCGGAGCGAGAGCAGCTCCAGCATCGCATATTCCTTGCCGGTCAGGTGCACGCGGGCGCCGTCGACCTCGACCGTCTTGGCATCGAGATTGACCGCCAGCTTGCCGGTCTTGATCACCGACTGGCTGTGGCCCTTCGAACGGCGGACGATGGCGTGGATGCGGGCGACCAGCTCGTCGCGGTGGAACGGTTTGGTCACATAGTCGTCGGCGCCGAAGCCCAAAGCGCGGACCTTCGAATCCATCTCGGCGACGCCGGAGAGGATCAGGACCGGGGTGCCGACCTTGGCCGTGCGCAGCTTCTTCAGCACGTCATAGCCGTGCATGTCCGGCAGGTTGAGGTCCAGGCAGATGATGTCGTAATCGTAGAGCTTGCCGAGGTCCAAGCCCTCTTCGCCCAGATCGGTCGTGTAGACGTTGAAGCCCTCGGTGGTGAGCATCAGCTCGATGGCCTTGGCCGTCGTCGGCTCGTCTTCGATCAGCAGCACGCGCATGTGAATTCGCCCTCCTGTCGCGGCGGTCCGTGAGACGAACACCGCAACGCCATTAACCATTGGGGATGTGAAGGCAAAAGGTTAATTTCGTCTTAATTGCATGGACTCGTTCGATGAATCCGTAAGCGTTGCGGATGAGTCACAGGGCTGGCAGGGCGGTCGCCATGAATATCTGGGAAACGAAGGTGCTTTTCATCGATGGGGAGGCGATCGTGATCGACAAGCCGGCGGGCCTCGCCGTGCATCCGGGCAGCCGGACGCCGGAGAGCCTGGAAGATTATCTTCACCATCTTCGTTTCGGATTCAGGCGGCTGCCTTTGCCGGTGCACCGGCTCGACCGGGACACGTCGGGCTGCCTCCTGCTCGCCCGCAACCCGAAGGCGCACAAGGCGTTCCAGCGCGCTTTCGAGGACAAGAAAGTTGGGAAAACCTATATCGCGGTGCTCGACGGGATACCGGAGGCGCAAGCGGGCCGGATCGAGCTGGCGCTCGGCAAGACTTCCACGGCCGAGGAAGGCTGGCGGATGGTGCCGGACGAGACCGGCAAGGCGGCGGTGACGGACTGGCGAGTCGTGGCGGTCCGCGGCGAGCGGGCGGTGGTGGTGTTCACGCCCGAAACCGGGCGCACCCACCAGATCCGCGTTCACGCCGCCTCGGGCATCGACATACCGATCGTCGGCGATCCGGTTTACGGGCAGGGAAAGGGACCGATGCTGCTTCACGCTCTGTCGCTGAGCGTGGCGCGCGAAGGCAAGCCGCCGATCGAGGCGAATGCCCCGCTGCCGCCGACCTTCGTCAATGCGGGCTATGGCGATGTCCTTTGAAGTTCCCGAAGACGCGCTCGACGAGCGGTTCCTGGCTGCGTCCGGCCCTGGCGGCCAAAACGTCAACAAGGTCGCGACCGCGTGTCAGCTGCGCTGCGACGTCTTCAGGCTGGGCCTTGCGCCCGACGTCTACGCGAGGCTGAAGACGCTGGCCGGGAGCCGGATGACCGCCGCCGGCGAGATCGTCCTGACCGCCCGAAAATATCGGACGCAGGAGGCCAATCGCGAGGATGCCCGGGCCCGGCTGGCGGAATTGATCGACAAGGCCCATGTCAGGCAGGCCAAGCGCCGCCCGACCAGACCGAGCCGGGCGGCCAGGGCGAAGCGGGTGGACGGCAAGAAGGCGCGCGGCTCGGTCAAGCAGGGCCGCGGGAAGGTGCAGCTGGACTGATGTACGACTTCAGGATCGAAGCGGCGGACAAGGCGGAGCTGTGGCGGCAGCTCAATCTGGCCGCCGATGCACTGACCGGGGACGAGCCCGACGCCATCGCCAACATGGCCAATATCGCGGCTCTGCTCTTCGAGGCGCTGCCCGATCTCAACTGGGCGGGCTTCTATCGCAATGTCGGCGGCGAGCTGGTGTTGGGGCCGTTCCAGGGGCGTGCGGCGTGCATCCGCATTCCGTTCGGCAAGGGCGTCTGCGGCGCGGCGGCGGCGACGCTGCGGCCGCAGCGCGTGGACGACGTGCACGCCTTTCCCGGCCATATCGCCTGCGACGCGGCCAGCCGTTCGGAGCTCGTCGTGCCGATCGTTGCGGAGGGCATTCTCCTCGGCGTCATCGACCTCGACAGCCCGCTGACGGCCCGCTTCGACGAGGCCGACGAGAGGGGCTGTCTCGATTTGGCACAGCGTCTCGCTACGAGACTCGGCAAGGGCGCCGCCGAAGCGTAGGATATTCCCCGATGAACCCGCGCAGACCGCGCGGGACTGGTTGCTGCAGGGGATGCTTCGACATGCGCACATTGACCCTATCCATCCTGGCGGCGAGCATCGCGCTCATTCCGGCGAGCGCGCTGGCGGAGCAGCATCGCGGCGGCGGCCAGGGCCCGCGTCCGCCCGCCGGCGGCCAATGGCACGGCGGCGGCAACATGCACGGCGGCCAGTGGCGCGGCGGCAGCTGGCAGAATTTCCGTCCGGGGCGGAATTTCCAGCGCCATATCGGGCGCGGCTTTTCCGTCCATCCCTTCTGGTTCGGATCGCAATTCTACGTGAACGACTGGCAGGGCTACGGCTTCGCCGATCCGGGGCCGGACCAGCGCTGGATCCGCTATTATGACGACGCCTATCTGATCGACCGCGGCGGCCGGGTCGTCGACCAGCGCGAGGATTTCGACTGGGACCGCCACGGCGACGACTGGGAGGACGATGACGGCGTTCCCATGCGCCGCGGCCATCGCGGACGCCGGCACGGCGACGAGGATTATGAGTGGTTCCAGATGCAGGACGGCCGCGCCGACGGAGGCTGGGACTACAGCCAGTACGGCCATGGCGGGCCCAATGGGCCGCCGCCTCCGGGTTACGGTTATGGCGGCTACGGCTACGGCTACGGCTATTATGCCTATCCGATCGTGATCGAGACCACGACGACCTATGGCCAGTCCTATTCCGAAGAGGTGGTCGAGGAATATGTCGAGGTGCGCCGGCCGCGCCGACACGTCCGCTCGTGCCAGTGCGCGCGCCCGCGTGCCCCGGCCCCGCGTCCGCGCGCTCCGGCGCCGCGTCCGCGACCCCGCCCGCCCGCCGGCGAGCGCGGCTGAGCTTCCTTAACCTGCCCCACGCGAGAGGGGCCGGTCCCTTCAGCGGGCGCCGTGAGGCGCCCGCTTCTTTTCAGCTGAGCCGCTCGAGCGCCTCGTCGGTGAGGCCGGCGGGGACGATGATCAACGGGCAGGGCAGGGCCGCCGCGGCGGCACCGGCGAAATGGGTGATGAGGGGCCCGGGTCCACCCTGTGGGGAGGCGCCAAGAACGAGCGCGGAAATGTCATCGCGCTCGTCGAGCAACTCGCCGACCGCCTTCACCGGCTCGCCCTGCTTGACGGTGACCGAGGGCTTGATGCCCGCTTCCTCGGCGATTTCGCCCGAGGCCTGGGCGAGCATCGCCTCGGCGCGCAGCCGCGCCTCCTCCTCGATCGCCGCCTGGACCGCGCCCCATTGCGAGAATTCGACGGGTGGGATCAGCGCGAGGATTTCGACGCCGCCGCCGGTCCGCGCCGCCCGCCGCGCCGCATAGCGCAAGGCGGTGAGCGCTTCCTCGGTCTCGTCCATCACCACCAGATAGGAGCGCATCGATCCTCCAATCGTTCGGGTGGTGCGCCAGAACGTTGTTTCACGCAAGCGTGCCCTTGACCGATATGGCTGCTATGCTGTTTGGATCAGCAGGCGTGCGGTTCGCGAAAGGAAAGCCTTCTTCCATGCCGATCGAGCTCAAGATGCCCGCTCTCTCGCCGACCATGGAGGAAGGGACGCTGGCCAAATGGCTGGTGAAGGAGGGCGATACGGTCGCTTCCGGCGATATCCTCGCGGAGATCGAGACCGACAAGGCGACGATGGAATTCGAGGCGGTCGACGAAGGCACGATCGCCAGGATCCTGGTGCCCGAGGGCACGGACGAGGTGAAGGTCGGCACGGTGATCGCCTTGATCGCGGGCGAGGGTGAGGATGCGGCGGCGGCCGTCGCGGCGCCCGCCAAGACGGAAGCGCCGGCGCCCGAGGCCGAAGCGCCGAAGTCCGAACCTGCCGCGCCGGCGCCCCCTCCGCTGGGTGGGATGAGCCCGCAAATGAAAGAAAGGGTCACCACAAAATAAAAGTATATATATATATATATATAATCAGTGCGAAAGATGTACACATAACAAGTTTCTACATACACAAGAGAAAGCTCTTTAAC
>DATINU010000026.1:0-10172 GCA_035473955.1 Allosphingosinicella sp. | reverse complement strand
GGAACGTCCCGATCGCCGTGCAGGTGCTGGTCGTCGTGCTGTGCGCGCTCGCCGCGCTGCAGATCGCGATCGTGAAGTTCAAGCAGGCGTAGCGGGGGCGAATACCCGGAGCACTGCACCTCTTGCCTCGGTATGCAGGGCGAAAGGTGCAGTGCTCGGATCGCGCTCTGGGCGTTTCTTGCCTCTGTCCCACTCAGATTCGCTCTGAGCGGCCCCTCGCTGGTCGGCATGTCTTTGGCGGTATCCGTCCTGGTTCTTTGGGCAATTGCCGCTTTGAAGCCCGGCCTTGCGCTGGATGTGCGCATGGCGGGAGCGGTCGCGGCGCCTTTGGGTGCCTTCATTTGCTATCTGTGGTGGCGCGGTCGTCGGCAGAGCAAGCTGGAGACAGCCCATGGCTGAAGCCGCGCGCATGCCCGACACTCCCGAACTCCGCGAGCGCTGGGGCGGCTTCACCTGGGCGAAGGACAATGCGGCGCGCGCAAAAGAGATCGTCGGCCGCTATCCGCCGGGCCGCCAGCAGAGCGCGGTCATCCCCTTGCTCGATCTCGCCCAGCGACAGATCGGGGCGGAGACCAAGACGCAAGGCTGGCTGCCGATCCCCGTGATCGAGTTCGTCGCGGCGGAATTGGGCATGCCCTATATTCGTGCCTACGAGGTCGCGACCTTCTACACGATGTTCAATCTGGCTCCGGTCGGCCGCCATCACATCCAGGTCTGCGGGACCACGCCCTGCATGCTGCGTGGCGCCGAGGCGCTGATCGCCGCCTGCAAAGCCAATGGAATGCGGAAGGGCCAGACCACCGACGACGGCCTGTTCACGCTCAACGAGGTCGAATGCCTCGGCGCCTGCGCCAACGCGCCGATGGTCCAGATCAACGACGACAATTACGAGGATCTGACGCCGGAGAGCATGACCGCGATCATCGAGGCGCTGGCCAAGGGCAAGTCGCCGAAGCCTGGGCCGCAGGTGAAGCGCACGACGTCCTGCCCCGAGGGCGGGCCGACCTCGCTCAAGGAAATGGCGAAGGAAAATCACGACTATCGGGATCGGTGGTGAGGCGCATGGCGGCCGCCGCTCTGCTGATGCTCGGCGCCTGCCAGAGCGAGGCGCCCGTCGCCAATCGCGCCGAGCCGCCCAAGGCCCCGGCGCCCGAGGGCGACGTCGCCGCCGCGGAACGGCTGGTGCGCGCGCGGATCGGCACCACGGATGAGATCCGCTTTTCCGGCGCGACGCGGAGCGCGAGCGAGGGTGTGCCCATTGTCTGCGGCCGATACGAGCAGGGCGGGGTCAGCCGGCGCTACATCGTCGTCGACCGCGACCGCGCCTTCATCGAGCCGCAAATGCGCGCCGGCGAAATGGACCGCGCGGTCGCCGAGTTCTGCCGCGAGGGCGCCGACAATGCGCCGCGCGGCGCGGCCAGGGGGGAGAGAGGCTGATGAGCGGTATCGTCGCGATCGTGGTCGCCATCATCGTCGTCTGGCTACTGATTGCGGTCGTGAAGATCGCCTTCAAACTGCTCGCCATCGGCATTGCCATCGCCGTGGCGGTCGTGATCTATTTCGCGATCGAGAAAATGATCGGAAAGAGGGGAGGGTGACATCATGAACTCGGATTGGGTGAAATTCTTGCTGCTCGCGCTTGTGGTCATGGCCGTGTGCCTGGGCGGGATCGGCGGCTGGCTGTTGCCGCAGCTCGGCATCGAAAACCCGGCCGTGGCGAAGGCGGTCGGCGGCGCCATCGGCGGCGTCATCATCGCCATCTGCTACCAGAAAATGATTCTCAAGAAGGCCTGACGTGCTCGACGACAAAGACCGGATTTTCACCAACGTCTACGGCTTCCAGCCCTGGGGGCTGGCGGCCGCGCGCGAGCGCGGCGATTGGGACGATACGAAAAAGCTGCTGGCGATCGGCCAGGATGCGATCATCGACATCGTGAAGGAGTCCGGTTTGCGCGGGCGCGGCGGTGCCGGCTTTCCCACCGGGATGAAGTGGAGCTTCATGCCCAAGGAGCCGGCCCCGAGCCGCCCCAACTTCCTCGTCATCAATGCCGACGAATCCGAGCCCGGCTCGTGCAAGGACCGCGAGATCATTCGGCATGATCCGCACAAATTGATCGAGGGCGCCTTGCTCGCCGGCTTCGCGATGCGCGCCCGCGCCGGCTATATCTATATCCGCGGCGAGTTCATCCGCGAGACCGAGACGCTCGAGGCCGCGGTCCGCGAAGCCTATGACGCCGGCCTGCTCGGCAAGAATGCCTGCAAGTCCGGCTATGATTTCGATCTCTTCGTCCACCGGGGCGCCGGCGCGTACATCTGCGGCGAAGAGACGGCGATGCTGGAGAGCCTCGAAGGCAAGCCCGGCAAGCCGCGCCTGAAGCCGCCTTTCCCGGCGGGCGCGGGGCTCTACGGCTGCCCGACCACGGTCAACAATGTCGAGAGCATCGCGGTCGTCCCGACGATCCTGAGGCGCGGCGCCGCCTGGTTCAAGCAGTTCGGCCGCGAGAAGAACGAGGGCACCAAGCTCTTCCAGATCTCCGGCCATGTGAACAAGCCGTGCGTGGTCGAGGAGGCGATGTCGATCCCGTTCCGCGAGCTGATCGACCGCCATGCCGGCGGTATCCGCGGCGGCTGGGACAATCTGCTCGCCGTTATCCCCGGCGGCTCTTCGGTGCCGCTGGTGCCCGCCGCGGAAATCATGGACGCGCCGATGGATTTCGACGGGCTGAAGGATCTCGGCTCCGGTCTCGGCACCGCCGCCGTGATCGTCATGGACAAGTCCACCGACATCGTGAAGGCGATCAGCCGCATCTCCTATTTCTACAAGCATGAGAGCTGCGGCCAGTGCACGCCCTGCCGCGAGGGCACCGGCTGGATGTGGCGCGTCATGGAGCGGCTCCGCACCGGCGACGCGGCGCTCCACGAGATCGACATGCTCTACGACGTTACCAAGCAGGTTGAAGGCCACACGATCTGCGCACTCGGCGATGCCGCCGCCTGGCCGATCCAGGGCCTGATCCGCCATTTCCGCCCGGAGATCGAACGGCGGATTACGGAACGCCCGGAAAACGCGCTCGAGGCGGCCGAATGACCAAAGTGCGATTCGGCGCGGCCGTGCTCTTCGCGCTGGCTGGATCGGGGGCGTTGGCGTCGGCCCAGAATGGAATAGGCGGCGAGGAAGCACTCGCGGCCCAGGCGATGCGTAATTTCGCGATCTGCGCTGCTGATCGGTCGCCTGGCGGGGCGCGGGACTTGCTTGTCGCTGATCGCCATGCACGGTCCTATCCGGAGGCGGTTCGCCGCTTTGCCCGCGGCCACAATGATTGCGCCTCGGGCGCAACGCTTCGCTTCGGCGGCATTCTCCTGCGTGGCGGTCTTGCCGAGGGGTTGTTGCGCGCGCCCCTTCGCGACGCCGGCCTCGCCTCACTTGTGGCGCACGATCCGTCGCGGCCGGCGATCGCCGCCGACAATGCGTCCGATGCCATGGCGTTGTGCACGGTCCGCGAGGCGCCCGCGGCCGTTGAAGCGCTGCTTGCGGCGGAACCGGGAACAGCCGCCGAAGATGTGGCGGCGGCAGCGTTGCCTTCAACAATGACGGCGTGCCTCACCGCGGGCCAGCAACTGCAGGCCAATCGCTCCGGGCTTCGCGCCTTGCTCGCCATCTCCGCCTTCCGGCTCGTCGAGCATAACCGTGTGTCCGGCGCGCGCTGACTGCATAGTCCGCGCCACGCCACTTTCCTGAATGCCGGGAAAGAGTTAGTCTATGCTCGCCCTGCCACCGCGCGCCGGCGGCCGGGAGATCACATTGGGGGTTGGTGAAGCGTGAATATTTTTCGATGTGTCGTCGTGCTGCTGGCGCTGGCGGGGTCCACCGGCCTCGCCGGCCAGGCGAATGCCCAGCTCGCGCCCGGCCGCTCCGGAATGTCGACCACGGACAGGTTGGACAACGTCCAGGCCTATCGTGACCTGCGTGCTTTCGGTGTTTGTTATGCCCGGACCCAGCGGACGGACGCGCTTGCTCTGATCGGCACCACCCCGGACTCGCGCGAAGAGATGGACACCATCAGGCGGCGCGTCTCCGGCGAGCGAAGCACGTGCCTGTTCGGCGGGACGAACATGAGGATGTCGAACGTCTACATGCGCGGCACGATCGCGGAAGGCCTGCTTCGTTCGGGAGGCGTGCCGGAAACCTATCGGCTTCCCGCTCCTTCCCCGGGGGCGGCTCGCACCCTGCACGAGGCGGCGCGCTGTTATACGAAAGGGCACGGGGTGACGGTCCAGGCGCTTCTCGAGACGCAGCCGGGCAGTCGGGAGGAAACGGCGGCGGTCGGTGCGCTCTGGAACGACTTCAGGCCCTGCATCGCGGGCTTTCGCGTCCGCCTGAACGCGCCGTGGATCCGCTACCTGCTGGCCGAGGCGCTCCTTCGCCTGGATCCGTCCGCTCCGAGGCCGTGACCATGATCGGCCGTGCGTTGATCAGCCTGGCGGCGCTCGGCTCTGTACTATGGCCGGCGGTTCTGCAGGCGCAATCGGGCTTGTCGGTCAATCCAACCGACGCCATGCGCTCGGCCTATAGCGACCGCGACACGGTCGAGGTGATCCGCCACTCGGTGGGTTGCGTGGTCAATCGGGCGCGGGGCTCGGCGCAATTGTTGCTGCGAACTCTGCCCGATACGAACGACGAACATCGCCTGATCTACGGGCCGATCAGCGCGCGCCTCGATCAGTGTTCGTGGATGGGCGTGGAAATCAGCAACGTCCTGTTGCGCGGCGCCATTGCGGAAATTCTCTATAAAGCGGCATTCTCTTCGCCGCCGCCGGCCGAATCGGCCGCGCGCGTGCCGCCGCTGCGATGGCCGGATCGGCACTCGACCGCCGCGACCCTCGCGCCGATCTACGAACTCGGCCGCTGCGTCGTGGCGGATGGCCCCCATCAGGTTCACCAGTTGGTTGCGACAGAGCCTTATTCGGATGCGGAAAGTGCTGCATTACGGCAATTGCGGCCGCTGCTCGGGCCCTGCCTGCCTGAGGGGATGACCTTTTCGACCAATCCGCAGACGCTACGGGCGGTCTTTGCCGAGGCGCTCTATCACTGGGCGCTTGCTCAGCCGCGCCGGTAAGGGCATTGGCAAAGCACTCTTTTCCGGATTGCGCGAACCAGTTAGTCTGCGCCGGTTCTTGCCGCCAGAACCGGCGGCGCGTTTGAGGAGAGTCGCCATGAAGCATAGGATGCTCGGTCTTGCCGCCTTTGGCGGGCTCGCCGCTCTTGCCACGCCCGCCGCCGCCGCCCCGTCGCAGTGGACGGTGGCGCTGTACGAAGCCGGCCGCTGTATCGTCCAGCAAGACAGGGGCGCGGCGCAGACGCTGCTGCAGACGCTTCCCCTCGACGATGCGGCGGCGGAACTGGACTCGCTCCGCGGTCCCGCCCGGCAGTGCCTCGAAGGCGCCGCCGGCGCGACCGGCATCGACCTGCGCGGCGCGATCGCCCAGGCGCTCTATCTGCGCGATTTCCGGGGACGCGAGCTGCGTCCTGTCCGCGCCGGCAATCTGGTGAGCTTCGATCTGCCGATCCAGGCGTCGCCGCCCGGCGCACGGACCGTGGAGCTCTATCGCTGGGCCGATTGCGTGGTCCGCAACGACTCGCAGGGAACGCGGCTGCTGCTCACCAGCCCCCTCGGCTCGCCGGACGAGCAGGCCGCGATGAACGGGCTCGCCAATTTCATGGGCTCGTGCCTGCCGCAGGGCTCGGACCTCAACGTCTATGCCAATGAAGTGCGTCCGCTCTTCGCGCAGAGCGCTTATTTCAGCCTCTATCGCTATTGGACTGGCCGGCTTGCCGGCAGCGGGCGCTCCGCCAGCGCCGATTGATCCCGGGCCGCGGCGCTGCCCGCCGCTGCCCGGACTCCGGAAGAGTAGGCAGGCCCCTCGAAAAATGGCCTCTCTCCCCTTGTCGGAGAGGGGGATAAGCGTCTAACGGCACCGCAGGCTGCAGCCCCTTCTCGGGGCGCGATCAAGTGTCGGATTCTTAGCTTTATGCCCAAGGTCAAAGTCGACGGCGTCGAGATCGAAGTGCCGCAGGGCGCGACGGTGCTGCAGGCGTGCGAGCTGGCCGGCAAGGAGCTCCCGCGCTTCTGCTATCACGAGCGGCTCGCCATCGCCGGCAATTGCCGGATGTGCCTGGTCGAGGTGAAGCCGGGGCCGCCCAAGCCCCAGGCAAGCTGCGCGCTGCCGACCGCCGACAATCAGGAGATTTTCACCAACACGCCACTCGTCCGCAAGGCGCGCGAAGGCGTGATGGAATTCCTGCTTATAAACCATCCACTGGATTGCCCGATCTGCGATCAGGGCGGCGAATGCGACCTGCAGGATCAATCCATCGCCTATGGCCGGGGCCACAAGCGCTACGAAGAGAACAAGCGCGCGGTCACCGAAAAATATATGGGTCCGGTCGTGAAGACGGTGATGACGCGCTGCATCCATTGCACGCGCTGCGTCCGCTTCATGGAGCAGGTCGCCGGGGTCGAGGATATCGGGACGGTGGGTCGCGGCGAGAATATGGAGATCACCTCCTATCTCGAACGCGCGCTGCAGTCGGAGCTTTCCGGCAACGTCGTCGATCTCTGCCCGGTCGGCGCGCTGACCTCCAAACCCTATACGTTCGAGGCGCGGCCCTGGGAGTTGCGCAAGGTTCCCGCAATCGACGTGATGGACGCGGTCGGCACCAATATCCGCCTCGACGCGCGCGGCCGCGAGGTAATGCGGGCGCTGCCGAGGCTCAACGAGGACGTGAACGAGGAGTGGGCTTCGGACAAGACCCGCCACGCCGTGGACGGGCTCCTCAGAAATCGCCTCGACCGGCCCTGGCTGCGCGAGGGCGGCAAACTGCGTCCGGCCGGCTGGGACGAGGCTTTCGCCGCCATCGCCAAGGTCGCCAAGGTCGCGAAGGGCGCCGGGGACAGCGCCGCCGCGGTGGCGGGCGATCTGGTCGATGTCGAGACCCTGTATGCGGCGAAGGCGCTGCTCGCCTCGCTCGGCTCCGATCTCCTCGAAGGGCGCCAGACCGGTCTCGCCTATGACGCGTCGAACCTCGCCGCGGTCAACTTCAACACCGGCATCGCCGGCATCGAGACGGCGGATGCGGTCCTCCTCGTCGGCACCAACCCGCGCTGGGAGGCGAGCCTCGTCAACACGCGCATTCGCAAGGCGGTGAGGGCAGGGGCGAAGGTGTACGCGATCGGCCCGGAGGTCGATCTCACCTATCGCGTGGAGTGGCTCGGCAACGACCTGTCGCTGCTCGCCGACCTGCCTGAGGCGCTGGCCAGGGCCGAGCGGCCGGCGGTGATCGTCGGCGGCGCGGCGCTCAAGGCGCCGGGCGGGCAGGCGGCGACGCTGGCGCTGGTGAATTCGCTGAACCTGATCCGGGACGGCTGGAACGGCTATAACGTCCTTCACACCGCCGCGGCGCGGACCGGCGGGCTGATGCTCGGCTACGCGCAGGCTGGCGGCATGACGTCACTCGCGGCCAAGTCCCCCAAATTGCTGCTGCTTCTGGGCGCCGACGAGGCGGATCTGGCGCCGTTCGCGGGCAGCTTCAAAGTCTATCTCGGCCATCATGGCGACCGGGGCGCGCATGCGGCCGACGTGATCCTGCCCGGCGCCGCCTATAGCGAGAAGCACGGCATTCACGTCAATCTCGAGGGCCGCGTCCAATATAGCGAGAAGGCGGTCGATCCGCCCGGCGACGCGCGCGAGGATTGGTCGATCCTGCGGGCTCTCTCGGACCTGCTCGGCAAGCCCTTGCCCTTCGACAGCTTCCGCGAACTCCGCGCCCGCCTCTTCGCCGATCATCCCGAATTCGCGCAGGCGGGGCTGGTGCCGTTCAAATGGGCGCCGCCCAAGCTCAAGGCCGAGCCGATCGCCAAGGGGACCGCGCTTGCCTACCCGATCCTGGATTTCTACCTGACCAACCCGATCGCTCGTTCCTCGCCCACGCTGCAGCGTTGCTCGGCCGAATTGCTCCACGGCGAAAGCTGGGCGGAGGCGGCCGAATGACCGCCTGGATGCAGAGCACGTGGCTTGGCGCCAGCTTCGGCTACCTCCTCGCAACCCTGATCTTCATCCTGATCATCGCGCTGCCGCTGATGCTGGCGGTGGCGATGATCATCTATGCGGATCGCAAGATTTGGGCGGCGATGGCGTTGAGGCGCGGGCCGAACGTGGTCGGGCCCTTCGGCCTGCTGCAGAGCTTCGCCGACGGCCTGAAGGTCTTCCTCAAGGAAACCATCATCCCGACCTCGGCCAATCGCGGCCTCTTCATCCTCGCCCCCATCATCACCTTCACGGTGGCCCTGATCGCCTGGGCGGTGATCCCCTTCGCCGACGGCTGGGTGCTGGCCAACGTCAATGTCGGCCTGCTTTATTTGCTCGCCGTCTCTTCGCTCGGTGTGTACGGGATCATCATTGCGGGCTGGGCGTCAAACTCGAAATATCCGTTCTACAGTGCCTTACGAGCTGCTGCTCAGATGGTGTCTTACGAAGTCTCGATCGGCTTCGTGCTGATCCCGGTCGTGCTGTGGGCGGGCACCTTCAACCTCTCCGGCCTCGTCGCCGCCCAGCAGGGGCACATATTCGGCCTGATCAACGGCTTCGGCTTCAACCCTCTGCTGTTCCCCATGGCGGTGATCTTCCTGATCTCCGCCATGGCCGAAACCGCCCGCGCTCCCTTCGATCTCACCGAGGCCGAGAGCGAGCTCGTCGCCGGCTACCAGACCGAATATTCCTCGATGAGCTTCGCGCTCTTCTGGCTCGGCGAGTACGGCAACGTCCTACTTATGTGCGGGATGAACGCCGTGCTCTTCTGGGGCGGCTGGCTGCCGCCGATCGATTGGCCGCCGCTCTACGATTTCCTGTTCAACGCGGGCATCACCGGCATCTTCTGGTTCTTCGGCAAGATCCTGTTCTTCTTCTTCGTCTTCTCGTGGGTGAAGGCGACGGTGCCGCGCTACCGCTACGATCAGCTGATGCGGCTCGGCTGGAAGATCTTCCTGCCGATCTCGCTCATCTGGGTGTTTCTGGTCTCGGGCTATTTGATGCTTCAACGTGATGGGATGCTCCCATGGTAAGGCACTGGATTAAAACCTTTACCCTCTGGGAGTTCGTCAAGGCGCACTGGCTGACCTTGCGCTATTTCTTCAAGCCCAAGGCGACGATCAACTATCCTCACGAGAAAAACCCGATCTCGCCCCGTTTCCGGGGAGAGCATGCGCTGCGCCGTTATGCGAACGGTGAGGAGCGTTGCATCGCCTGCAAGCTCTGCGAGGCGGTTTGCCCGGCGCTGGCGATCACGATCGAGGCCGAGCCGCGCGAGGACGGCAGCCGCCGGACCACCCGCTACGACATCGACATGACCAAGTGCATCTATTGCGGCCTGTGCGCCGAAGCATGCCCGGTCGATGCGATCGTCGAGGGGCCGAACATGGATTTCTCGACCGAAACCCGCGAGGAGCTGATCTACGACAAGGCGAAGCTGCTCGACAATGGCGACAGGTGGGAGCGAGCGATCGCCGCGAACCTTGCCGCCGATGCGCCCTACCGGTAGGCCGCGCGCGGATGATCCAGGCCTTCGTCTTCTACCTGTTCGCCACGCTCGTCATCGCCTCCGGCGTGATGACGATCGCGGCGCGCAACCCCGTGCATAGCGTGCTCTGGCTGATCCTCGCCTTCTTCAACGCGGCGGGGCTGATGCTGCTCGTCGGTGCCGAGTTCATCGCCATGGTGCTGGTGATCGTCTACGTCGGCGCGGTCGCGGTGCTGTTCCTGTTCGTGGTGATGATGCTCGACGTCGATTTCGCCACCTTGCGCGCCGGCGTCGCGAGATATTGGCCGTTCGGCTTCGCGCTGGCGGGCGTGCTCGCCACCGAATTGATCTTCGCGGCGATCGCCTGGAATGCCGGCGGCATCGCTCTCGACGCCCGCGCCGCTCCGGTGACGCCGGGGCAATCGAATATCGTCGCCATGGGGCAGCTGCTCTACACGCGCTATCTCTTCATCTTCGAAGCGGCGGGACTGGTGCTGCTCGTCGCCATGGTCGGCGCGATCGTGCTGACCCAGCGCAAGCGCTCCGACGTCCGCCCGCAGAGCATCAACCGCCAGGTGAGGCGCCGCCCGAAGGACGC
>DATINU010000025.1:0-4340 GCA_035473955.1 Allosphingosinicella sp. | reverse complement strand
CGGCGGATCGTGGTAAGCTGAGGCCCCATGCTCGCGTTGTTCCCTTCGCTGCTGCTCGTCGCCGCGCAGCAGCCCGTGGCGCCGCCGGACCCCCGGGTCGATCCGTCCGGGCCGAGCTACGACGCCGAGGCTGTCTACCGGCTCGAATTCCATGGCATCCGGCTGGGCATGGCGCGCGACGAGGTTTGCCGCCGGCTGACCGCCAATGGCTACACGCTTGAGAGCCCGGGCCGCTGCGGCCCCTTGGCGCCGCGCGACTATGAGGACGAGCCGCCCGGCGATTCCTATCGCGGCACCGCGCCGGGCGGGTCGTGCCGCGCGTCGCCGTGCGACCCCGCCTCGCCGTCGTCGAGCGTCCAGTTCATCTCGGTCGAGTATGAGCGGGCGGACGGCCGCGATCTGGTCCGCTCGTTCTACCTGTGGACCTCCGAGCCCTCCGGCCGTGATGCCCTGACCGAGGCGACGGTGCGCGCCTGGGGACGCCCGACCTATTATGCGCGCTGGGGCTATAACGTGCTTCTCTACGGCGCGTCGGCGGACCAGGCCGAATATTATAACCGCGAAAAGTATGGCCGCTGCGTCTATAATCCCGGCTGCGCCGCCATTGACGGGCTCGATTGCGGCGCGATCCTCAACGATTACGCGACGCCGCACGCGCAGGTCACCGCCTATGACGGCTTCCGGGTGATCCAGGTCGAGGATGCGCGGCTCGAGCTCCGCGATCTGCGCGCCTCCGGCGTGATCGACGGCCGCCGCGTCGCCGTCCAATATCTCTGCCCGGTGGCGAGCGTGCATTGAGCGCCGGCGGGCAGGTCGCTCAGGCCGGCTGCATGGCTTCCGGAACCGGCGTCGCCGGGCGCTTGCCCGCCTGCCAGCCGGCCCAGCTGGTCAGCGCGCCGATGGCGAAGCCCGCCAGCACCACAGCCGTACTCGGTAACTGGCCGATCGTACCCAAGAGCGCGTTGAGCAGCGGGGATCCCGCCAGCAGACCCATCGTCCCCATCTGCGCGACGATGAAGCCGCCGGCGACCAGGAACGGGTTCGCCTTTTCCCGATATCGAAGCCAGATCGCCGCGATGATGGCGAGCTCGAGCGCCATCGACCACAAAATGGACGGCATGAGCAGATGCAGGTCCCCGGGCCCCCTGATGGCGAGGCCCGGCATGAACCCGTTGAGCAGCCGGCTGAACGGCGATTCGAACAGGATGAGCGGCGTCGTCAGCATATAGCCGGCGTGAAGCCACACCTTCCGCCGGTATTTGAGCGCCCGGTAATAGACGGTGACATAAGCGGCGATCGCGAGCGCCATGCCGATCAGGAAGGAGCCGCCGAACATCGTCCGCACCGGCCCGTCGCCGGCGACGAAGCCCTTGGCGGTCACGTCGATGATGGCCACGAAGCCGCCGATCAGGAAGGGGAAGAGCAGCAGGCTGGCCTTGCCGACCGCGCGGTGCAGCGGCAGCTGCCGGTGATGCGCCGTCCAGCTTTGCGCCGCGACCATCGCCACCCAGAGGCTGGCGGCGACGCCATGGGCGTGAAACTGCCACGGCACGCTGCCCCAGGCGCTGAAGTAGCTCGGCCAGAAGCCCGCGACGATGACAGCCATCACGATCAGGACATAATAATGAGCGCGTGGATATGGCATGGGACCCCTCCCCGTTGGGACGAAGATAGCATGTCTGCGATCACTCCCACAGTGCCGTCTGCCTGAGCGCCTCCGCAATTCCGATCCCCGCCGCCACCGCGAGGTTCAGCGACCGCGTCCCCGCGACCTGCGGAATCCGCACCCGCAGCGCCGCCCGCTCATGCACTTGCAGAGGCACGCCCCGGCTCTCCGATCCGAACAGCAGCACATCGCTCGCCTCGAACCGCGCCTCGGGCAGCGGCACCGCCCCGGCGGTGGTGAACAGGACCAGCCGGCCCGCCAGCGCGCTCCCGAAGGCTCCCCAATCCGGGTGCCGGGTCACGTTGGCGATTTCCGCATAATCCATGCCGGCGCGCTTCAGCGCCCTGTCGCCCCAGGGAAAGCCGCAGGGCTCGATCACGTCCACCGGCACGCCGAAACAGGCGGCGAGCCGCAGGATCGTGCCGACATTGCCGGCCTGATCGGGCTGATAGAGGGCGAGGCGCATGGCTGCATCATTGCGGGGAGCGGCGCCGCGACGCAATCCGCTCTCCGGCCAACGAGTCCTCAGTCCGCGCTGTCCAAGGCAGCGCGGGGCCACGTCCAGGCATAATAGACGGCGAGCAGGGTCAGCGCGATTTCGATGATTCCGAAGAAGATGAACAGGGCGCCGGCCCACATCGTGATACTGATGATTGCCGCGTAGACCGCCCCGGCGAGCGCGTTCAGCGCCCGGTTCGGACGCGCCGGCAGCGCAATCGAAAGGAAGACCATGAGGCTCGGCACGGCCATCATCGCCGAGACGAAGATCATGACGCCGTCCGTCGCCGCCCCGAGCGGGGGGATGAGGCCCCGGTTCATCGTCGCGAGCTGGCCGGGGGAGAAGAGCCCGAAAAAGTCGGCATAGAGATAGCAGAACATGACCGAGGTCCACAGTGCCGCCAGCTTGATCTTGATGTTGACCTTCGGATTGTCGAGCAATGTCCGTCCCCCGTCTAACTGTACTAGTGCGATAACACACGGGCCTTGCCCGGACAATGCCCCGCGGCGGCGCGGTGGCGCGCGTTGCACCCGCGTAAAATCGCTGTTGGCAAAGGGCGCCCCGCGCGGCTATCAGCCGCCCAAGCCGTCCGGGGACCTGTGGGCGGCCTCTATGCGTTTTGCGCGTTCGAACCTGACGAAGGATCTTATGGCTGCGGTTGAATCGAACGGGGGTGCGGCCGAGGCCGCCGAGGGTGGCGACATCCGCCGCCGCGATTTCCTCAACATTGCCGCGGTCAGCGCCGCCGGCGTCGGCGGGGCGGCTTTGCTCTATCCGCTGGTCAACCAGATGAACCCTTCGGCGGACGTGCTCGCGCTCGCCCAGATCGACGTCGACGTCTCCGGCATCCAGGCTGGCCAGGCGATCAAGACGATCTGGCGCAAGCAGCCGATCTTCATCCGCAACCTGACCCCGGCCGAGCAACAGGCGGCCAATGCCGTCGATGTCGGCTCGCTGCGCGATCCGCAGACGCTCGACGAGCGGACCAAGGAAGGGCACCGCAACTGGCTGATCACGCTCGGCGTCTGCACCCATCTCGGCTGCGTGCCGCTGGGCGCCGGCCAGGGCGAGACCCGCGGCGAGTTTGGCGGCTATTTCTGCCCCTGCCACGGCTCGTCCTACGATACCGCCGCGCGGATCCGTAAGGGCCCGGCGCCCCGCAATCTCGAAGTGCCGGAATATGAGTTCCTGTCCGACACGTCCGTCCGCATCGGCTGAGGTAAGAGAAGATGAGCTTTCCCTGGGCTGAGGAATATAGACCCAAGCAGCCGTTGATGCGCTGGTTCGATGACCGGCTGCCGCTGCCGCGGCTTGTCTACAATGCGGTGGGCAAGGGCTATCCGGTCCCCCGCAACCTCAATTACATGTGGAATTTCGGCGTGCTCGCCGGGCTGGCGCTGGTCATCCAGATCGTCACCGGCATCGTGCTGGCCATGCATTTCGAAGGCTCGGTCGCGGGCGCCTTCAATTCGACCGAGCATATCATGCGCGACGTGAACCAGGGCTGGTTCCTGCGCTACGCGCACGCCAACGGCGCCAGCTTCTTCTTCATCGTCACTTATCTCCACATCTTCCGCGGCCTTTATTACGGCTCCTACAAGGCGCCGCGCGAGATGGTGTGGATGCTGGGGCTCGTCATCTTCCTCTTGATGATGGCGACCGCGTTCATGGGTTACGTCCTGCCCTGGGGGCAGATGAGCTTCTGGGCGGCGAAGGTGATCACCGGCCTGTTCGGCGCGATTCCCCTGGTCGGCGAGCCGATCCAGCATTGGCTGCTCGGCGGCTATGCGCCCGATCAGGCGACGCTGACCCGCTTTTTCTCGCTCCATTATCTGCTGCCCTTCGTGATCGCAGGGGTGATCATCCTGCACATCTGGGCGCTGCACATTCCGGGCTCGAACAACCCGACCGGGGTCGACGTGAAGGCGCCGCAGGATACGGTGCCCTTCCATCCCTTCTACACGGCCAAGGACGGCTGGTTCGCCATGCTGTGCATGACGCTGTGGCTCGCGGTGGTGTTCTTCGCACCCAATTTCCTCGGCCATCCGGACAATTACATCCCGGCCAATCCGCTCTCGACCCCGGCGCACATCGTTCCCGAATGGTATTTCCTGCCGTTCTACGCGATCCTCAAGAGCTTCACCGTCGATTTCATCCTGCCGGCGAAGCTGTGGG
>DATINU010000024.1:0-8606 GCA_035473955.1 Allosphingosinicella sp. | reverse complement strand
GCTGATGCTGCCGTTGCTGCCGATATTGAGGGTGATTGTGTAATGGGACCGAACGCCATCGTAGTAAGCCGTGTCGGTGCCAGCCCCGCCGACCAAAATGTCGTTGCCGCCTTGGCCCATGAAGCTGTCGTTGCCGTTGTTTCCAGTCAGTACGTTGGCGACAACGTTACCGATTAGGACGTCATTGCCACTGCCGCCCGTCGCGTTCTCAATCACGACTCCGTTCGCGATCGTATAGCCGCCCTTGATCGCCATCGCAGCGGTTTCGCCAGCAAGATTGTGGACGAACGACATTACGCCGCCACCGGTCACCGTATAATCGAGCGTCGCGGTGTTAAGGTCGATCTGGGCACCGCGTATGCCATTATAGATGATAGTGTCGTTGCCGGCGGTGTCGTAGATGCACTCGAAGAAAGTACCTTCGGCATTAATGTCGTTAAGTGTGTAGGTGGTATCGCCCGTCGCAAAGTCCGGATGGACGCCATAGCGCGCCTGAAGCAGGGCGATGTCAAAAGCGCCGAGTGTCGCGCCCCAACCTGCATCGGAGCGGAAACCGGTCGGATCAGTGCCGGTGACGCTGCCGTCCGGGTGAGTCCACCAGCCGCCGTTATACGACATCTGAGTGTAGACTTGCTGGTTCAGGTTGAACACGCCGAGAGAACCCTGCGCCGCAGTGACGCCTGCCATCACATCGGAGCCGCCGCCCGTGTCGTGCGGGTGGGAGAGGCCGTGTGCATGGCCCATTTCGTGGAGAATGGTGGACCACGCGTAGCCGCCACGGCCGAGGCCATCGGTGGTGATTGCCGGGTTGGCGTCGTCGTCGTTCCAGCCGCGATTATCGACGTTAAATACGGCGATGCCCTTCTGGGTGCCATAGGCGGGGTCCTGTGGGTAGGCATAGGCACCATAAGCCAGCGACGAATTGGTGATCACGCGGAGGCCGGCCTGAGCGGCTACGGAAGTCTCGACGTATTGGATGCCAAGAATCTTGGTATATTCCAGCATCGCCGCCATGAACTGCGTCTTTTCATACGCATTCCAGCCGTAGGAGAGCAGCGTCCCGTTGCCTCCACCGGCAGGCTGGGTGGGATCGCCCGCTCGCGCGTTCTCGCCAAAATTCTCCCCGGCGACGGCAAAGTAGACATAGACCGTCTGAACGCCACTGACGTTGACCGTGGGCATGTTCGCCGCACTGTCCCAATTGATCGAGTCAAGTATGTTGACTTGGGTGAGAGGAACTTCGCGGAAGTCGATGACGTAACCGCCGGTGTTGCGGCCTACGAGCGACGGAATCCCGCCAGCGCCATTTCCTTGGCCATAACCTCGAATCTGCAGGAAATAATCGCCGGTGGTCGTGGCATAGAAGCCCAAGGCCGAACTAATGTCACCCGGAAAATTAATGTCGTCATTGGAAACGACAATCGCGGTTCCCGCCGGATTGATCAGGAGGAGGACCGTATCGATCTCGCCAACGGGAACGTTGTTGGGATCGGTCTCGCTATCGGCGCCACCGGCGACCGAGAAAGTATAGTATTTCCCGGCCTCAAGATGGACCTTGTAGCTGTCGACATCCTGCGCATTGCTGGCAATGGCGGATCCGGATGACGTCTCACGGAACCCGAAGGTGGTCCCCTGATTGATGAAGGGCGTGGCCGCGTTCGTGTTCGACGAGACGGTGTCGGCGCCCATCTGCCTTACGTCGACTGTATATCCGCCGGTCGTGCCGGGTTGCGCCATGCTGGCGAACGAGGCGGCGCGGATGGTGTAGACGCCGGAAACAGCGGCCGTGATGGTCATCAGCGAATTGGCGCCGATGCCCCCGTCATCGTCATGGTTCACGATGACATTCGAGGGGTTGAAGACTTCGAGGTAGGAATCGGCGAGGGCGGTAGCGCCAGTGCCTCTCAAGGAGATCATGTAACGCACGCCCGCGACGAGCGTGACGGTAATGTCGTCGGTGTCGCCCGAGAAATCGATGACGCCGCTCACATTGCCGCCGACCGTGATCGAAACTACACTCTCGTCCTCGATCACCGATGGGTCTCGCAGGATTTGGAACTGAAAGCCGGCCCCGTCGACGCTGTCGAGCGCCATCAGGTGGAGCATCTTTTCGTCGGTGATGCAGGCGAGGCCGAACGGCACCAGCTTCCCGTCAAAGCCCAGAGGGAGCAACTCGTCGCTACTATCGACGGTGATGTCGAAGCTTGGCGCCGAGGCAGCAGCGTCCTTGGAGGCAAAGGGACTGGCGGGAGCAGCGGCTTGGTCGAGGCCGCTTGCCGCTAGGACATATTGGCGCCCGGTGAAATATTCGGTAGCCTCAACCTTGGCGATGCGAGCCGTAGTTCCCCTGAACGCCTTCGACATATTAATACCCTCTCACCGCCTATTTGGCGGTTTCAAAAACCCAGAAAATGGAACATGGATGAGCTTGGCCGAACGCAGGTCGGCCTCGAACGCGATGCGAATGCATACGAAAATCAAGCCGATGCTGGTCCTTGCCGTGCTGACCGCGGGCTGCGGGAACCGACCTGTCGGCGCCGCTGAGAGCGGCCACGGTAACAGGGAGACGGCGAAAATGGATCAAGCCACGAATGGCACGGACGGCATACGGAACTTGCCGTCTTCCTTCGGCAAATCCTTTGCCTCGCTCGATGAATATCTTGAGCATCTGCGCCGCTATGCAGGCCCTATCGACCAGCCTTGGTATCGCGAGATTCGGCCAGGAGTCTACGAGCTGGTCACGACGATGAGGCCGGCGCCGCCGCCCAGAACCTTTACACGCGAGCAGCTCATGCGAGAGTACGGATTCAGCCGCTAGACCGCCCGCATCCGCACGGGAATGCGCAGAGGGCGATCTATCCATCGACATAACCAATGACCCCCCCCCGGGGCAAAGGACAGGAACGCGATTGCTTCAGCCTTTGTCAGGGGCACCGGAGTGACGGCGTAAAGGAGCGAGCACCGGGTTCTTGTCATTGGGCCAAGTCACGCAACGAATCGGGCTTGGCCGGCACCCGAAGGCAATCGGATAACCTAGTACAACTACTAGCGTCAATCGGAAGTAAGTTTTGAGTAAGGATCTATTATGCGGAAAATATTGGGAAAACTGGGTCCGCTGGACGAAACGTGAAGCCAGCCGGGGGCGGGGGCTAGACGAGCGGGTCGTTTAGGCTGGCGCGCGCCCGCGCGAAAAAGCCTTTCATTTTAGAGGCGGCGGTATCCGAAAGGGCGATATAGATCCGCCTGCCGTCCTTCGGGTCGCCCGCGCGCTCTGCCAGCCCCATTTTCTCCAACCTCTCCACCCAGCGCAGCGCCGTGGTTGGCGGGACGGAAGCCGCCGCGCACGCACTGGAGATCGAAACCTGCTTGCCCTCCATCCTCGCGGCGAAGAGATCGAGCAAGATATCCCAAGCCGGATCGGGAAAGATGTTGCCGGTGAAGAATTGATCCCGAAGCCTGCGGACGCGAAGGATGCGGCGCACCGCTTCGGGATCGATCGGCGCCTCTAGGGGGAGGCTCGGACCTTCGCGCTCGCCAACAAGGTCCGCCAGGTCTTCGAGTTCCTCGCTGATGCTCTTCAGCTTCTTCGACAAATACGACATGATCGCCCTCCCTAATGCTGGCATAGCTCAAGATAGGACTATTTCGAACTCCATTTTGGTTGGTAAGCGGAATGCAAGCGGCGGAAATAACAATCCAGATCGGCGTCGGATCTTCGCCGCGCTCTATGCCGCGAAGTAATGCGCGGCCGCGTGGCTGGGCTTGCAATGTAGGATTTGAGTGGAAAGACAGGTTCGACTCGCCCCGCCGCGGGTCCGGCTCTTTCCCATCGTCCGCCGCCCCTCCCCGCGATTTCGCGGCCCGCAATCCGGCCAAAACACGCTCCGCGCGACCTTCGCCAACATCCAGCGTGGATTTTCGTACAGAATCAATGGCTTGATTGCGATTCGGCGGTTTGCGCCGCGCCCATCCGGCCACCTTCCGGCGCCCTTATCGGGCACGGATGCGAAGATCGGGGACGCTCGCGCCAACATCCGCGACTTTCGCGGGCGCGAACGCCGTTTCAGGCGTCAACTTTGTCAACTTTGCCCGCTTCAGCTGCCCGGCAGGTCCAGCTCGCGCTGCTCGGGGTCGAAGCGGCGCCAGCCGCCGGGGCCGAGCCGTTCGAGCGGGCGGAAGCGGGCCTTGTAGGCCATCCGTTTCGCCTCCTCGACCCAATAGCCGAGATAGACGTAGGGCAGCCCCGCCCGGCCCGCGCGGACGATGTGGTCGAGGATGATATAGGTGCCGAGCCCCTGCCGGTGGGGCAGCTCGGGATCGAAGAAGGAATAGATCATGGAGAGCCCGTCCGCCTGCTGGTCGGTCAGGCAGGCGCCGACCAGCCGGCCGAGGCCGCCGTCGAGGCTGGGCTCGCGATATTCGACGATATAGGTCTTGACCGGGCTCTGCTCGACCATGTCGCTGAAATCATGCTCGTCCATCTCGACCATGCCGCCCTCCGGGTGGCGGGCGCTGAGGTAGCGGCGGAGCAGGCCGTATTGCTCCTCGGTCGCCCAGGGCTTGCAGGCGGTGACCTCGAGGTCGGCGTTGCGGCGCATCACCTTGCGCTGGGTCGCGCTCGGCTGGAATTCCTGCGCGCAGACGCGGACCGAGATGCAGGCCGCGCAATCGAGGCACGACGGGCGGTAGGCGACGTTCTGGCTGCGCCTGAAGCCGATCCGCCCGAGCGCGTCGTTGAGGTCGCCGGCATGGCCGCCGCTGAGCTCGGTGAAGACCTTCCGCTCCGTCTTGCCCTTGAGATAGGGGCATGGCGCGGGCGTCGTCACGAAGAAACGCGGAAAGCGGAAAGGTGCGCTCAAGTCGACTCCACCGGGTTCGTTTTGCCCGGCCGTTATGGGCCGCGCGGGTGCGGTTGGGAAGCCGGGTTCGGGGCTTGAACGGCCGGCCGGAGCGCCCGTTCCAGCGTGGGACGGGCGATGTGGTAAATCATACCGCCCTCTCGTCATTGTGAGCGCAGCGAAGCAATCCAGTCCTTCTGGATCGCCGCGTCGCTACGCTCCTCGCGATGACGGACGTCCGTTCATTGCCCCCTGCCGGACCACTGGCGCGGCGGGCGAAGAGGCCCTATCGCCGTCGCCGATGGCAAGGATCGCTTTCCTGGGGCTGGGCGTGATGGGGGCGCCGATGGCGCGGCATCTGGCTGCCGCCGGGCACGACCTCGTCGTCTACAATCGCAGCCCCGCCAAAGCGGTCGCCTGGGTCGCCGAACATGGCGGCGCCACTGCCGCCGGCGTCGCCGAGGCGGCGGCGGGCGCGGACGCGGTGATCGCCTGCGTCGGCAATGATCGCGACGTCGCCGAGGTCGCCGAAGCCGCGTTCGCCGCCATGCGCGCGGGCGCGCTCTTCGTCGATCACACCACCGTCTCCGCCCGCCTCGCGCGGCTGCTCGCGGAGGAGGCGGAGACTCGCGGCCTGCTCTGCGTCGACGCCCCGGTCTCGGGCGGCCAGGCGGGCGCCGAAAGCGGCAAGCTCGCGATCATGTGCGGCGGCACCGCCGAGGCGATCGCCGCCGCGACGCCGCTGATGCAGGCCTATGGCGCGCGCATCGTCCATGTCGGCCCGCCGGGCAGCGGGCAGCTGACCAAGATGGTCAACCAGATCTGCATCGCGGGCGTCGTCCAGGGCCTGTCCGAGGCCGTCCACTTCACCCACAAGGCCGGGCTCGATCCGGAGAAGGTGCTGGAGGCGATTTCGGGCGGCGCGGCGATGAGCTGGCAGATGGTCAATCGCTGGCCGACGATGGACAAGGGCGAATTCGATTTCGGCTTCGCGGTCGATTGGATGCGCAAGGATTTGGGCCTGACGCTGGAGGAGGCGCGTAGCAACGGCGCTCGCCTGCCGCTCACCGCCCTGGTCGATCAATTCTATGCCGATCTGCAGGCGATGGGCGCCGGCCGGCAGGACACTTCATCCCTGATCCGGAGGCTCGAGCCTTGACGCGATTGCTCCTTTTCCTCGCCGCTTTGCTGCTCGGTGCCGCGTCCGCTTCGGCCCAGACCCTGATCGACGATGTGAACGGCTATACGATCGGCGCCAACGGGCGGCTGGTCCGCTTCGAGGCGATGCTGGTCGGCGCCGACGGCAAGGTGCGCGAGCTCTACCAACGCGGCGAGCGGCGGCCGCAGCGCGGCGGCGCCTACCGGATCGACGGGCGCGGCCGCACCCTGATCCCCGGCCTGATCGACGCGCACGGCCATGTCATGGGCCTCGGCATGAGCGCGCTCTCGCTCGACCTCAGCGACACCAATTCGCTCGCCGAGGCGCAGGCCCGGATCCGCGCCTTCGCCGCCGCCAACCCGAGCCCGCGCTGGATCGTCGGCCGGGGCTGGAATCAGGAACGCTGGCGCCTCGGCCGCTTCCCCACCAATGCCGATCTCGACGCCGCCGTCGGCGATCGCCCGGTCTGGCTCGAGCGGGTCGACGGCCATGCCGGCTGGGCGAATTCGCTGGCGATGCGCGAGGCCGGGATCAACGCCGAGACGCAGGCCCCCGCCGGCGGCCGGATCGAGCGGACCGGCAATGCCCCGAACGGCCTCTTCGTCGACGCCGCCATGCCGCTGCTGGAACGCGCCATCCCCGCCCCCATCCCCGCGCAGCGCGACCGCGCGCTCGCCGCCGCGCAGGAGCTCCTGCTCTCGAACGGCCTCACCACCGTCGCCGACATGGGCACGAGCGCCGAGGATTGGGCGGTGATGCGCCGCGCCGGCGATGCCGGCTCCCTGCGCGTCCGCATCCTCTCCTACGCCTCGGGGATCGACAATCTGCTCGCCGTCGCGGGCACGCAGCCGACGCCCTGGCTCTATGACGGGCGGCTTCGCATGGTGGGCGTGAAGCTTTATCTGGACGGCGCGCTCGGCTCGCGCGGCGCCTGGCTGAAGCAGCCCTATCGCGACGCCCCCGGCCAGCGCGGCCTGCCGCTGGTCAGCGAAACCGCGCTCAAGAACATGATGAGCCGCGCCGCGATGGACCATTTCCAGGTTGCCGTCCACGCCATCGGCGATCAGGCCAATGCCACCTTGCTGGATGCGATCGAGGAGCTGTCCGCCACTTACGAGGGCGACCGGCGCTGGCGGATCGAGCATGCCCAGATCGTCGATCCGGCCGATCTGCCGCGCTTCGCCCGCCACGGCACGATCGCCTCGATGCAACCCACCCACGAGACCTCCGACTGGCGGATGGCCGAGGCGCGGATGGGGCTGGAGCGGCTGCAGGGCAGCTACGCCTGGCGCGCGATGCTCGACAATCGCGTGCCGCTCGCCTTCGGCTCCGATTTCCCGGTCGAAAGCCCCAATCCCTTCCCCGGCCTCGCCGCCGCGATCAGCCGCGAGGACGCCGAAGGGCAGCCGTCCGGCGGCTGGCTCCCCGCGCAACGGCTGACGATGGAGCAGGCGTTTGCCGCCTTCACCACCGGCGGCGCTTATGCGGGCTTTGCCGAGGACCGGCTCGGCTCGCTCGAGCCCGGCCATTATGCCGATTTCGTGATCCTCGACCGCGACATCTTCGCCGAGCGCGACCAGCGCGAGATCAGGGGCACGCGGGTGCTGGAAACCTATGTCGCCGGCCGCAAGGTTTGGGAGCGGAACGCCTCAGCGCCCGAGCGCCGCCAGGCGCCCGGCCGTTAAGAGCTGCGGCAGTATTTCAGGCTCGCCGCCGCCCGCCGGATAGAAGAGGTAGAGCGGCACGCCCGACCGGCCGTGCGCTTCGAGGAAGCGGCCGATCGCGGGATCCCCCCGCGTCCAGTCGCCGGCGAGCACCCGTATCTGCTTCGCCCGGAAGGCCGCGGCGACCTCGCCGCTCGCCATCGCCCCGCGCTCGTTGACCTTGCAGGTCAGGCACCAGTCGGCGGTGAAATAGACGAAGACCGGCGCGCCTTCCGCCCGCAGCGCCGCCAGCCGCGCCTCGCTGAACGGCTCGGCGCCGAGCGGGCCTTCCGCCGGAACGGCTTCGGCGGGCGCGGTATCGAGCAGGAGCAAAGGCGCCGCGACGGCCGCCAGGATCAGCAGCCAGGCAAGCCGGCGCCCGCCCTTGCCCAGCCACCACAAGGCGAGGCCCAGGGCCAGCGCGCCCGCGAGGCCGAGCGCCATCCCGTCCACCCCGGTCTGCCGGCCCAGGATCCAGGCGAGCCCCAAAGCGGTCAGGAACATCGGCACCGAAAGGATGCGCTGGAAGGTCGCCATCCACTTCCCCGGCTTCGGCAGCCGTCGGCGCAGGGCCGGCACGAAGCCGAGCAGCAGGAAGGGCAAGGCGAGCCCCAGCCCCAGCCCGGCGAACACCGCCAGGGCTCCCGCGGCCGGCAGCACCAGGGCCGCGCCCAGCGCCGCTCCCATGAACGGGCCGGTGCAGGGCGTCGCGATGAACGCGGCCAGCCCGCCGGTAAAGAAGGCGCCCGCCGCGCCGCCCTTCCGCGCCAGCCCTTCCCCGCCTGCAAGCATCGGCAGGCTGAACAGCCCGGCAAGGTTCAGCGAGATCGCCGTGACCAGCAGCAGCAGGAACAGGATTACGCGCGGATCCTGCAGCTGGAAGGCCCAGCCGACCATCGCCCCGCC
>DATINU010000023.1:0-4733 GCA_035473955.1 Allosphingosinicella sp. | reverse complement strand
CCTGTCGGGGTCCCCATCTCGCTTCGGCCAAAAAGTCTTATGTTCAGCCCGCTTCCGAAACGATATAGGTCGGGCGCTGGAAATCGCGCGACTCGGCCGAATAGCCTGACGCCGCCGTCACGCGATCGACCGGCCTGACACTTGCTCCTCCTCTGCGCACGCCTTGCCATTTCTGGATTGGGAGCAGCGCGCATGGAAAAGCTCGGTACCGCGGACTTCGAAGCACCGCTGGATTTCTTCGGCACGACCGATCGCCGCGTCTTCGTGAAAGGACTTGGCATGATCGGCGCCTCGCTCCTGCTCGGCACGCTCGGCGGCTGCGACAAGATCGCCGAGGCGATCCGCAACCGGCCGGTGCGCCGGCGGCTGCGTACCGGCTCGGCGGCCGTCGACGCCGACATCGAAACCTATCGGCAGGCCGTGGCGGCGATGAAGGCGCTTCCCGCCAACGACGTCCTCAACTGGATCGTCGAGGCCAATATCCACGGCACCGCCGCCGGCTTCAACATGTGCGAGCACGGCACCGACCATTTCTTCGACTGGCATCGGGCCTATCTCTTCTATTTCGAAAAAATCTGTCAGCGGCTGACCAACAACAGCCGGTTCGGCCTGCCTTACTGGAACTGGAACCAGAATAACGGCATCCACGCCGCCTTCCTCGATTCGAACAGCACGCTGTTTTCGGCCCGCTCGCGCACGACGATGGCGGGCAACAGCGTGGTCTCCACGCCGACGCTCGATCCGATTTTCCAGGACGGCAATTTCTTCACCTTCGGCACGCAGATCGAAGGCACGCCGCACAACAATGTCCACAGCTGGATCGGCGGCATTCTCGGTTCCTATCAGTCCGCGCAGGACCCGCTGTTCTGGATGCACCACTGCATGATCGATTATTGCTGGTACAAGTGGAACATCGAGCTCCAGCACAACAATCCGAATGCCGCCGCCTGGACCAACAAGGTCAACGGCCAGTTCGTCGATGCGAACCGCAATCCGGCGACCTCGGTCGCGATTTCCACGGTCCTGATGCCGCTGCTGGCCTATCGCTACGAAAGCAGCGCGATCGGCAGTTCGGCCGCGGTCGCGGATCTCACGTCGGCGAAGGAATATCAGCGGCTCGAAGCGCGGATCCGCGCGGGCGCCGATATCCGCTTCCAGGTCAGCCAGCGCACCCGCCTGGCCGAGCGGCTCGAGGCGAGCGCGGCCCGGCCCGTCTCGCTGCGCTCCACCCTTCGCGCCCGCGATTTCGCGCAGCTGGTCGAAAGCCGGGCGGCGCAGGAGCAGGTGTTCGCGTCGATCGAATATGCGCAGGTCCCGGCGGCGACCGATTTCAGCGTGCGCGTGTTCGTCAACCTGCCCAATGCGACCCGGGCGACGTCGAGCGACGACCTGCATTTTGCGGGCAGCTTCGCCTTTTTCGGCGGCCCGCCGCCCGGCGCGGCCGCGGAGGCGGAGGCGCGACCCTCGACGCATCGCCATCAGCCGCGATTCCTGGTCAATCTCACCCCGACGATCCGCCGGCTTCGCGCTCGGGGCCTGCTCGGCGAGAGCGATCCGCTGTCGGTTCAGCTGGTCCCGACGCCGTTCGATCCCGAAGTCGCGGCGCCCGACGCGGCGCTGCAGTTGAACGCGCTGGAGATCATCACTACCCCGGTCATCGTGGCCGCCCGCCCCGAATAAGGCGGCCGGCACGGAGGTGGAGTGAACGGCGCCTTGTTCGTCCCCGCGGCGATCGCCTTGCTGGCCGCGGCCTGCGCCCCGGCAGCCGACAACCGCTCCGAGGCGGACGGGCCGCCGCGGCGGACGGAGACGCGACTGCTTGAGCTCGATCTGCAGCGCCGGGCCCTCGCGGTGCCGGTCGATACGCTGCCACGGAGCGGTGAAGCCCGGTTCGTCGTGGTGGAGGTCGCGCGGATCGAGAATGAGGCGAACATCGGTCTCACCTTCGCGGTCGCCTTTCGGCCGGCGGGCGGAACGGCGGTGCCGCTCGGCACCTTCAGCCTCTACCCGGCCGACAATCCGGGCCGCTTCATCGTTGCGACGCAGGGCAGGGTCCGGCCGGGGGGTGCGATCGTCGTGACGATGCAGCCGACCGATCCGATCGGACGTGCAATGGTGCGGGTCGGCATCAGGCAGGTCGCCCTCGCCGACCGCTAGCTTCTTGTGTATGCGCGGCGCGCAAGAGGAGTGAGAAACGCATGGCCGCGCAGGCGTCTGATAAAACCACGGTGCCGGCCGACGTGAAGGAAGCCGTGCGCACCCTGATCCGCTGGGCGGGCGACGATCCCGACCGCGAGGGGTTGCTGGACACGCCGGCGCGGGTCGCCCGCGCCTGGAAGGAATATGCGCGCGGCTATGGAGAGGATCCCGCCCACCATCTCAGCCGCACCTTCGACGAGGTGGGCGGCTATGACGAGATCGTGCTGCTGAAGGACATCCCGTTCCAGTCGCATTGCGAGCACCATCTTGCGCCGATCATCGGCAAGGCGGCGATCGCCTATCTGCCGAAGAACCGCGTCGTCGGCATCTCCAAGCTGGCCCGCGTGCTGCATGGCTTCGCCCGGCGGCTGCAGGTGCAGGAACGGCTCACCGCGCAGGTCGCCGACTGCATCTGCGAGCATCTGCAGCCGCTCGGCGTCGCGGTGGTGATCGAGGCCAGCCACGCCTGCATGAGCGCGCGCGGGGTCGCCACGCCCGGCGTGATGATGACCACCAGCCGGATGATGGGCGTGTTCCGCGACGACGAGCGCAGCCGGCGCGAAGTGCTGGCGCTGATGGGCTATTGATGCGGGCCTTGGGCGCCGCGCTGCTGCTGCTGCTCGCCGGTTGCGGCGCGGAGCCCGTCCGCGAAGACAAGGTCAGCGCGAACCAGCTCGAGCGGCTGTCGACCGTGGAAAACGAGACCGTTGCCGATCCGCTGGCGACGGCGCGCCTCCAGCCGCTCGAACCGGGCGATATCACCCATGAGGGCCTCGGCGGCCCCGGCTGCCGGTTCAGCATCGGCGGCGCCGTCCTGGTCGCCGCCGGCTCGGGCGATGCGATCGCGAGGATCGGCGGCGAGACGCTGCATTTCACCCATTCGGCGCCGGTCGGGCCGAGCGGAGGCTTTTTCGAAGACCGGCAGATCAGCATCAGCATCGGCAGGACCGATCCGGCCGAAGCGGCGGCGCGCGTTACGGTGACCAACCGGCGCACCGACGCGCAGCTGAACCAGGAAGGCATCTGGCGCTGCGGCGCCTGAGCGGGAGAGAATGAGGGTGGAGCAGGGACCGAAGACGCCGCTCAGGCGCGTGGTGATGGCGAGCATGATCGGCACCACCATCGAATGGTATGATTTCTTCCTCTACAATTCGGCGGCCGCGCTCGTCTTCAACCGGTTGTTCTTTCCGCAATTCGATCCGCTGACGGGCACGTTGCTCGCCTTCGCCACCTATGCGCTCGGTTTCGTCGCGCGGCCGCTCGGCGGCATCGTCTTCGGCCATTATGGCGACCGGATCGGCCGCAAGAAGCTGCTCATGCTGAGCCTCGTCCTGATGGGGGTCGCCACCGTGCTGATCGGTTTGCTGCCGACCTACGAGGCGATCGGCATCTGGGCGCCTGTCGCGTTGATCGTGCTCCGGCTGGTGCAAGGCTTCGCGGTCGGCGGCGAATGGGGCGGCGCGGTGCTGATGGCGGCGGAGCATGGCGATGCCGCCCGGCGCGGCTTCTGGGCGAGCTGGCCGCAGGCCGGCGTCGCGGCGGGCTTCCTGCTCTCGGCGGGCATGCTCGCGGCGATCAACGGCGCCCAGAGCGAGGCGGATTTCCTCGCCTGGGGCTGGCGGGTGCCGTTCCTCGCCTCGGTGCTGCTCGTCCTGGTCGGCTGGTATATCCGCAACCGGGTCGCCGAGAGCCGCTTGTTCGAAAGCGCGCTGGAGGAGGCCGAGGCGCCGCCGACGCTGCCGGCGATGGAGGTCTTCCGCGAACGGCCCAAGGCGGTGCTGCTCGGCGCCGGGCTCAGGATCGGCGAGAACATCTCCTACTATATCCTCACCGCCTTCTCGTTGACCTTCCTGGTCGACATCTCCACGTCGAGCCGGGCGCTGGCGCTGAACGCCCTGCTGATCGGCGCCGCGGTGCAATTCTTCGCGATCCCGCTCTTCGCCCGGTTGTCGGACCGGATCGGGCGGCGGGCGGTCTATGCCTTCGGGGGCTTCGGCCTGGCGGCGTGGAGCTTCGCCTTGTTCCCGCTGCTCGCGAGCGGCGACGCGGGCTCGATCATCCTCGCGCTGGTCGTCGGCCTGGTCCTTCACGGCGCCATGTACGGGCCGCAGGCGGCGATGATCGCGGAGCTGTTTCCGACCCGAATCCGCTATTCGGGCGCGTCGATCGCCTATCAGCTAACCGCGATCGTCGGCGGCTCGCTCGCCCCGATCATCGGGGTCTGGCTGTACAGGGAATATGGGTCGGCGACGCCGGTCGCTCTCTATGTCGCCACAGCCTGCGCGATCAGCGGGCTTTCCGCCCTGCTGGCGAAGGAGACGAAGGGGCTGGAGCTCAGCGAAATCCGTTAAGGCTTGTCGCCCCAGCGGCGGAGCAGGTTCGCCTGGACGAGTTGCATGCGGGCATAATTGTCCGGCTGCATGCCGAGCCCTTCCAGCGCCGCGATCTCGTTCATCAAATCGAAATCGACCTGCGCGACCGACATGAAGCCGATGGTGAGCACGAGATCGTGCACGTTCGCGATCATGGCGCCG
>DATINU010000022.1:0-5104 GCA_035473955.1 Allosphingosinicella sp. | reverse complement strand
TTTAGTCCTAAAATATCTCGTTCGGGCTAGACGTCAAGCTTGGAAACGATGAGGTCGGCCGCGGCGTCGACGTCCATCGCCAGCGTGTCGATCCGGATTTCGGGCGCTTCCGGGGCTTCGTAAGGGGAATCGACGCCGGTGAAATTGGCGAGCTTGCCGGCACGCGCCTTCTTGTAGAGCCCCTTGGTGTCGCGGCGCTCGGCTTCGGCGAGCGGCGTGTCGATGAAGATCTCGATGAAGTCGCCGTCCGGCACGAGCGCGCGAACCATCGCCCGTTCGGCGCGGAACGGGCTGATGAAGGCGGTGAGCACGATCAGGCCCGCGTCCATCATCAATTTCGCCGCCTCGCCGGCGCGGCGGATATTTTCGACCCGGTCGGCGGCGGTGAAGCCGAGATCGTTGTTGAGGCCGAGCCGGACATTGTCGCCATCGAGCAGGAAGGTATGGCGGCCGCGGGCGTGGAGCTTTGCTTCGACGAGGTTGGCGATGGTCGATTTGCCGGCGCCGGAAAGGCCGGTGAACCAGAGCAGTTTCGGGCGTTGCTGCTTCAGGCCGGCGCGCAGCGCTGGCGTGATCGCCAGCTCCTGCGCGTGGACGTTTTCGGACCGGCGCAGCGCGAAATGGACCATGCCGGCGGCGACCGTGGCCGCGCTCAACCGGTCGATCAGGATGAACCCGCCCAGCGCGCGGCTTTGCGCATAGGGCTCGAAGGCGATCGGCAAGGCGGTGTGGACGATGGCGACACCGATCTCGTTCAGCGCCAGGCTCTTGGCGGCGAGCTGCTCGTTGGTGTCGATCCCGATTTTGTATTTCGGCTCCTGCACGGTGGCGGGTACGGTGCGCGTGCCGAGCTTCAGCAGATATTGGCGGCCGGGCAGCAACGGCTCGTCTTGCATCCACACGAGCGTGGCTTCGAACTGGTCCGCGACCTCCGGGCTGCCCGCCGCGAGCATGTCGCCGCGCGAGCAATCCACCTCTTCGGTCAGTGCGATCGCAACGGCCTGGCCGGCGGAAGCCTCGGCCAGCTCGCCGTCCATGGTCACGATCCGCGCGACTTCGGCCGCGGTTCCCGCGGGGGCGATGCTGATCCTGTCGCCGGGCCTCACCGCACCGGTGGCGATCGTGCCCGCATAGAGCCGCCCCGAGTCGCGGATCACGCTTTGCACGGGCATGCGGAAGGGGAGCGCCGGAGCCGGCTCCCCCTCAACCTCGTCGAGGCAGCCGAGCAGGCTCGGGCCGTCATACCAGGGCGTTCGCTCGGAGCGCTCCATGACATTGTCGCCGCCGAGCGCGGAAACGGGGATCGCCGTGACGCGGTCGATGCCGATCGCTTCGGCGAATGCCGAATAATCCGCGGCGATCCCGTCGAACCGCGCCCGATCGAAGCCGACGAGATCCATCTTGTTTACCGCCAGGACGAACTGCCGGATACCCAGCAGGTGGGCGATCATGCTGTGGCGGCGGGTCTGGGTAAGCACGCCCCTGGTCGCGTCGATCAGGACGATGGCGAGATCGGCGTTGGAAGCGCCTGTCGCCATGTTGCGCGTATATTGTTCGTGGCCGGGGCAATCGGCGAGGATGAAGCGGCGCGCCGCGCTGGCGAAATAGAGATAGGCGACGTCGATCGTGATGCCCTGCTCGCGCTCGGCCTCGAGCCCGTCGGCGAGCAGCGAGAAATCGGTCAGCCCTTCAAGCTTGTCCTTCGCCACCGCGCCGCAATCGTGGAGCAGGCGGCCGATCAAAGTGGATTTGCCGTCGTCGACCGAGCCGCAGGTGAGGAGGCGGAGCAAGGGCTTCATCAGAAATAGCCCTGCCGCTTCTTGCGCTCCATCGAGGCGGTCTGGTCCTTGTCGATCAGTCGCCCGGCGCGCTCGGAGGTGCCGTCGCGCACCATTTCGGCGACGATTTCGGCGATGGTCGCAGCCTCGCTCTCGACCGCGCCGGTGAGCGGCCAGCAGCCGACGGTTCGAACCCGAACGCGCCGCACCGTCGTCGCCAGCTTCGCGCGCTCGTCGTCGACGATCAGCAGCGCGCCGTCATGGATCGCGGTCTGCCGCTCGGCCGCGAAATAGAGCGAAGCGACCTTGAGGCCCTCGGCGGCGACATAGGCCCAGATGTCGCGTTCGGTCCAATCGGAGAGCGGGAAGACGCGCATCGTCTCGCCCGGAGCGAGACGGCCGTTATAGAGCCGCCAAAGCTCCGGCCGCTGGCGCTTCGGATCCCAGCCATGGCCGGGGGAGCGGACCGAGAAAACGCGCTCCTTGGCCCGGCTCATCTCCTCGTCGCGCCGGGCGCCGCCGAACGCCATGTCGAAGCGGCCGGCGTCGAGCGCCTGCTTCAACCCTTCCGTCTTCCAGAGCTCGGTGTGGAGCGAGGCGCCGTGCTCGAACGGGTTGATGCCCTTCGCCTCGGCCTCCGGATTGCGGTGGACGATCAAGCCCATGCCCGCTTCGGCGGCCAGCTCGTCGCGCAGCGCATAGAGCTCGGCGAACTTCCAGCCGGTGTCGACGTGCAGCAGGGGAAAGGGCGGCCGGGCGGGGAAGAAGGCTTTCCGCGCCAGATGCAGCATGACGCAGCTGTCCTTGCCGCCCGAAAAGAGCATGACCGGCCGCTCCGCCTCGGCCGCCGCCTCGCGAATGATCTGGATCGCTTCCGCTTCCAGCCGTCTCAGCGGATCGAGGGTCAAGGGCCGTTTCTTCTCCGGAAGGGGATCGCGTCATCGATAGTGGAGCGTCTGAGGCTGTGCAATTCCGCTCAGCGCGGGTTGCCGACAAGGATTTCTGACCTGCGGTTCTGCACGTCGCGCTGACCATCGGGCGTTTCGACAAGTGGTCGCTCCTCGCCATAGGGTTCGATTCGAGACCGGGCGGTGACCCCATGTTGTCGCAAATAGACGCCGACCGCCTCCGCGCGTCGCCGCGACAAAGCGAGATTGTAATTGGCTTCTCCGGATCGATCGGTGTGACCGGTGATCGTCACCTCACAATGGGCCAGAGGCGAATAAACCCGCGCCACATTACCGAGGATCGTCGCGGTTTCTCCCGTTATTTCCTCGTTGTTCCAATTGAAGAACACGACGAACGGATCGTACATGGCCCATCCCATCCCACCCGGCATCTTGAAAGCCGCGCAGCTGGAATCCTGCGCGGAGCACGGAGCAACCCATGCAACTGCCAGCGCAAATACCAGCAGGCCACGGGGCGGGCAGAGCGGGCTCAGTCGAACAATTCCTCGAAAAAGCTCTTGCGGCGCTTGCCGTGCTGATGGCGATCGCCGCGGCGGCCGTCATCGTCGCCATAATAAGGCCGCTCCTCGTAGCCGCGCTGCTGAGGCGGCGCCTGCGGCTGGGGCGGCGGGGCTTCCTGCGCTCCGCTGCGCTCGATGATCTTGTCGAGCTCCCCCCGGTCCAGCCAGACGCCGCGGCATTGCGGGCAATAATCGATCTCGACGCCCTGCCGGTCGCTCATCACGAGCGGGACCTTGCAGACGGGGCAGGGCATTCCGACGGCGGCATTGGTCATGGGATACTCCTCACAGGGTTGCGGGCTCTCTAGGCGAAGTTGGGAGCGCCCGCCAAGTCAGGCAAGGAGCGATCGATCGATCTGGTCGATGCGCGTGACGCCGGTCAGCGCCATGGCGACGCGCATTTCGGCTTCGAAGATGTCGAGCAGCTTCGCGACGCCGGCGCCGCCCTGCGCCGCGAGGGCGAAGGCCCAGGCGCGGCCGAGGAGGACGCCGTTCGCGCCGAGCGCGAGCATGCGGACCACGTCGAGGCCGGAGCGGATGCCGCCGTCGGCGAGGACGGTGAGCTTGTTCCCGACAGCGTCGGCGATGGCGGGAAGGGCCCGGGCGGTGGAAAGGACGCCGTCGAGCTGGCGGCCGCCATGGTTGGAGACGACGATGCCGTCCGCGCCTTGCGCGGCGGCTTCCCGCGCGTCGTCGGCGTCGAGGATGCCCTTGATCACCAGCGGGCCATTCCAATGGGTACGGATCCAGTCGAGCTCGCGCCAGGTGAGGCTCGGATCGAAATTCTCGCCGATCCAGCCGATATAATCCTCGAGCCCGCTGTTCGGGCCGAGCACCGGCGTCAGATTGCCGAGGCTGTGCGGGCGGCCCCTCACGCCGACGTCCCAGGCCCAGCGCGGATGAGCGAGCGCCTGGCCGAGGCGGCGCCAGCGCGCATGGGGCCCCGACATGCCGGAATGCAGGTCGCGGTAACGCGCCCCGGGCATGGGCAGATCGACGGTGAACAGCAGGCCCGCGCACTGGACCTCGCGGGCGAGGGCGAGCAGCTCCGCCATGTAGCCGCGGTCCTTGATGATATAGAGCTGGAACCAGATCGGCGCGCCGCTCGCCGCCGTCACCTCCTTCAGGCCGCAGACCGAAAGGCTGGAGAGGCTGAACGGCACGCCTTTCACGGCTGCGGCGCGCGCCGCTTGCGCCTCGCCGCGGCGGGCATACATGCCGGAGAGGCCGACCGGGCCGAGCGCGAGGGGCATCGCCTGCCGCCGGCCGAACAGGGTTGTGCTCATGTCGCATTCGGAAACGTCGCGGAGTACGCGCTGGCGGAGCGCGACCTCGGCCAGGTCCCCGACATTGCGGCGGCAGGTCAACTCGGCATAAGCGGCGCCGTCGATATAATCGAACAGGAAGCGGGGCAGCCGGTGTTTCGCCGCGGCGCGGAAATCGGACGCCGAGGAAATGCGCATGCGCCGCTGCCCCTTGTTGGTGGTGCCGGGTGTCGGACTCGAACCGACGACCTACCGCTTACAAGGCGGTTGCTCTACCAGCTGAGCTAACCCGGCCCCAGGCTTCATAGCCCAAATGCGCGAAGGAAGGCCGAACGTCCAGCCTCTGCTAAGCAGTGCGCCGCAAGGTGCGATCGAGGAACGCGGTCGTCCGCTGCCAGGAAAGTGCGCCTGCGACGGGATTGTAGCGCGGGGGGCGGGTGTAGGCGAGGAAGCCGTGGTCAGCGCCTTCATAGAGGTGCAGTTCGGTCGGCGTGTGCTGGGCTGTCAACATGGCTTCGAGGGCGCGGATCTGCTCGACCGGGACGTTGCCGTCGGCGGTGCCGCAATGGATCTGGACCGGCACCGAAAGGCGC